>DASPJI010000661.1:0-4621 GCA_035628695.1 Thermoanaerobaculia bacterium
CAACGAGGAGTACGAGTCGGCCCTGCGCGCGTTCATCGAGGCGCTCCTGGACGACAAGGAGCTGGTGGCGGATCTGGAGGCCTTCGTGGAGCCGCTGGTGGAGCCGGGCCGGATCCACTCCCTTGCCCAGACACTCCTCAAGCTCACCACGCCCGGCGTCCCCGACCATTACCAGGGCACGGAGGTCTGGGATCTCTCCCTGGTGGACCCGGACAACCGCCGGCCCGTGGACTACGATCTGCGCCGGCGGCTGCTCGAAGATCTGAAGAAGGACGGGATCACCCCCGAGGAGATCCTCGCCCGGACGGACGACGGGCTGCCCAAGATGTGGGTGATCCGCCAGGCCCTCCGCCTGCGCCGGAGCCGCCCCGACGCCTTCGGGGACACCGGCACCTACCGGCCCCTGCCCGCCGGCGGCCCCAAGGCGGACCACACCGTCGCCTTCACCCGGGGGGACGAGGTGGCCGTCGTGGTGCCCCGGCTGGTGCTCCGGCTGGACGGCGACTGGGGCGACACCTCCCTCGACCCCCCCCCCGGCCGCTGGCACAACGAGCTGACGGGCGAAGAGGTCGAGGGCGGACGCCGTCGCGTCGCCGACCTCCTCGCCCGCTTCCCGGTGGCGCTGTTGTCGCGCGCCTAGAGCTGGATCTGCACGACCTCCGGCGCCGCGCGCATCGATCCCAGGATCACGTGCCCCGCCACCTCGTCCTCGGCGATGGACTGGAGGAGGGCGGTCACTTCGAGCCGCGCCCGCGCCTGCTTCTCCAGCAGGTCGAGGGCGGACTCCAGGGTGAGGTAGCCGAGGCTCTGGGCCACATCGATGTAGTAGCCGATCTCGCGCAGACGGCAGGCGGCGTGCTCCAGCTCCCCGGCGAAGCGCCGGCCGGTCAAGCCGCAGCCGCGCACCACGGCGCCGGCGGCCGACAGCGTCGTCGCCCGCAACCGGATGGCGATGCCTCCCGGCTCTCCCGCGGTGGGGAGGCGGTTCGTCGCCTGATGGACGGCCAACAGCAGCTCGTGGGTGGAGTGGAAGGCGGGGAGGTCGCGGTGGTCCTTCATCGTTCTTCTCCTCTCGAAAGTGTCCCTGCGGACGGTTCGAAAGGGAGAAGACGTATTCCGCGGAAAAAATCGCTCAATTTTAGTGGTTGCTGTCGGCCAGGACCGGTGGACCGCCCCGGACCTGCCGGTAGGAGCAGCCTGAGAAGTGCCCCTCGACCGAGCCCTGGCCGGCCTCGCCGCCGTACGTTCCCTCGAAGTTGCCGCTCAGCAGGGTGGTCTCGGCGGGCCCGGCGGGCTGCGAGCCGCGCAGCTCGAGCTCGGCCACGCCGAGGGAGCGGACCAGGGCGCCGGTGCCGCTGCGGCCGGTGACGAACAGGCGGGCGCGGTAGGAGCCCGTCCCCTGGTAGTCGTCCAGGCGCACCGTCACCACGGGCAGGCCGGGGTCGCCGGTGCGCAGGTTGATCTGGACGCCGCTCTCGTCATGCAGGACGCAGTGATAGCGCGGGGTGCCCCTGAACGACTGCCGGCCGGTGGCCACCAGCTCGGCGCGGGGGGATGGGGCCTTCCGGTCACGGGTCTCCGGCGGCGGCTGCTCGGCCGCGCCGGCGCTCACGTTCCGCTCGGGCTCCTCGGCGTGGCAGCCGCCGAGGACGATGGCGACGAGCGCCAGGACAACGTTCGCGAAGGGGAGCGTCCGGAGCAGGGTATGGCGCACCGTGCCTCCTACCGTACGAGGTTCTTATAGGTACAGCGTTCGATATGGCCCGTGGCGTTTCCCTGTCCCGCCGCCCCCTGGTAGGCCCCTTCGAACGAGCCGGACAGCTCAGTCGTTCCTCGGACGCCCCTGTCCTCCTGGCTGCGGACCTCGATGCGGGCGGTGCCGTTCGACTCGACGGCCTGATCCTGCCCGGACCGGGTCCGTACCACCATGGGGCCCTGGTACGAGCCCGCTGCGTGGTAGTCCCCGATGCGCACCTCGACCTGCGGCCCGGGGTTCGTCCCGAGCTGGGTGAAGGTGAAGACCAGCCCCTTGTCGGGGGTCAGCTCGCAGCCCACCGTGTATTGACCGTCGACGTTCTGGCTGCCGGTCAGGCGCAGGTGCCCCGCGCCTTGGGCCTCCTCGGCCGCCTCGGCCGGAGTCGTCGCGTCCTCCACTTCGGACTCGCACCCCGTCAGGGTCACGAGGGCCACCAGCAGGAGCATGGAAACGACACTACGGAACAGGATCGAGCGCTGCAAGTCATCCATATGCCACACCTCCTCCGGTTTCGCGGCGGTGCAGGATGGATGCCACATCTAGCCTATGATATAAGCCGATCCATACTTAAGGATCACTCAACTCGAAGGAGGAGAACGATGAGAAGAGTCTTCGTCCTGATGGGGGTGGTGGGTCTCCTGGTCTGGGCGCTGATGCCGGGGCTGCCGGCAAGCGCGTCGCAGATGTGCAGCACGAGCTGTGGAGCCACGACGATCCAGTGCTGTGTCTCCACCGGCACCTGCACCAGCTCGGCCGGCAGCCTCAACTGCAACGGGACCGTCTACACGTGTGACGCGATCAACGCCTACAACGCTTGCAAGCTGGACTGCCTCGATCGCTACATGACGTGCCGTAGCTTCTGTACGGACCGCACCTGCCTGTCGGAGTGCGCGGAGTTCCGTACCTGGTGCATCGCAGACTGCGGTCCCATGCCGCAGACCAGCTTCGGCTGCTGAGCCTGATCCTGGCGGAGGGAGGGGCTCCGGCCCCTCCCCCTCCAGTCACCGCTTCCCCAGAGTCGCCCACAGGAACGCGGCCCCCGCCGCCCCCATCAGCCAGCTCCCGTAGGGCTCTCCCGGAGCGTCGGTGTGGAGCATCACGCCGGCGAGGAGCAGCGCCGCCGAGATCACCATCCAGGCCACCTTCTGCAGCGACTTCTCCAGCCGCTGGATGGTGCGCTTCGTCTCCTGCGCCAGCGCCGCCTGGACCGTCAGCCCGCCGCGCTCCGCCCGCACCAGGACGTCGTCCAGCCGCCGCGGCAACTCGAGGAGCAGCCGGCCCTGGAAGAGGGCTTCGTCGAGCCAGCCGCGCCAGTCGCGCTTCAGATCCTCCTTGGCGAGGCGGCGGGCGAACGGCATGGTCTCCGCCCAGGGGTCGAACTCGGGATTCAGATAGGTCGACAACCCGGCGAGGAGGCCCACCGCCCGCATGGCGAAGAGGAGCTCGACCTGCACCTGGAACGGGATCTCGTAGAGGAGGTCCCGGTACTGAACCAGGAAGTAGCGGGCCTCGGACAGCGCCATGTCTCGCAGGTTGCCGATGCTGACCCCCCAGAAGCGGTCGAACAGCTCCTCGTGGATCTCCTCCAGGCGGGTCAGGTCCGCCCCGGGCAGCAGCACGCCGGCGCTCTGGTAGGCGTGCACGACGCGGGCGGGGTCGCGCGTGCCCAGGCCGATGACGTACTCGCGCAGGGCGGCCCGCAGGTGGTCCGGGATCTCGGCCACCATGCCGAAGTCGATGAACACGATCTGGAAGGGCCGCTCCTGGCCGGGAGGCGGGGGAGGCACGGAGTCGCCCGGCCCGAAAGCCGCCTCGCCGGGGAGCGGCAGCGCGCGGACGAACAGGTTCCCGGGGTGGGGGTCGGAGTGCACGAAGTGGTGCACGAAGATCTGCTGCATGTAGAGCCGGTAGAGGACCCGGGCCACCTCGGCGCTCGGGATGCCGGCCCGCCCCAGGGTCTCGAGGTCGCCGATCTTGAGGAAGCCGACGTTTTCCAGGGTCAGCGTCCGGCGCGCGCTCCACTGCCAGAAGACCTTGGGGACGTAGACCCGGGGATCGTCCGCGAAGTCGGCGGCGAAGCGTTCGGCGCTCCGGCCCTCGTTCGCCAGGTCCAGCTCGCGCAGGGTGGTGTGGACGATCTCGATACCCAAACGGTCGAGGTCCACCCGCTTGCGGATGTTGCGGGAGAACTTGAGCAGGCGCAGGGCCAGGGAGACCGCCGCGAGGTCCGTCTCCACCAAGACGTCGATCCCCGGCCGGAGCGCCTTGACCACCACCGGCTCGCCGCCGGGCAGGCGGGCGTGGTGGACCTGGGCGAGCGAGGCGGCGCCCACCGGTACCGGGTCGACCCAGGAAAAGACCGCGGTCAGCGGGCGTCCGAAGTCGGCCTCGATCTGGCGGGCGACGTCCTCGAAGCGCTCCGCCGGCACCTCGTCCTGGAGGCCGGAGAGCTCGCGGGTCACCTCCGCGGGGAGGAGGTCCACCCGCACGCTCAGGAACTGGCCGAGCTTGATGAGCACGCCCCCCATCTCGACGGCGAGGGCGCGGTAGCGCTTGGCTATCCGCGTCCAGCGCTCGGCCGGAGGGCGCCGGAAGCGGCGCACCACGGGGCCGGCGAGCAGGATGTCCCACCAGAGGGCGTGCAGGAAAGTGCGGGTGACGAACGCTCGCAGCTTGCGGTAGCGCTGGAAGTCGATCCGCCCGTTCACGGGGCCCACGATGCCGCACTCGGAGCCCCTGGTCAACCATCGCCCTCTTTTGACAAGATCCCCCGCGCCATGACCTCCGACGTCACCTTGCGTGAGCTGGCGAGCCACGAGGACTACCTGGCCTGCGTCGCCCTGCAGAAGGAGACCTGGGGCCAGG
>DASPJI010000662.1:0-21867 GCA_035628695.1 Thermoanaerobaculia bacterium
ACCCGGCCCAGCTTGCCGCCCTCTCCGGCCGGCGCGGCCTCGTCGCCTCCCTCGTCCCCCGGCTCCGTGCTCGCCTCCGGCGGCGGCTGATCGCCTTCCGGAGCGTCCGGCCCCTCCGAAGTGGCGGCTTCGCTGGCTCCACTGGCTCCGGTGGCCCGTGGCTCCAGCCGCCCCTCGCGCGCGGCCTCCGTGGCCTCGGCCTCCTGGGTAGCCGTGGCCACCTCCCGGCCGGAGTCCCCGGGGGTGTCGCGGAACGCCATGTAGAGGCCGCCGGCGCCGACCAGCAGGCCGAGCAGGAAGAGCCAGAGGCCCGAGA
The DNA here is from genome assembly GCA_035628695.1 of Thermoanaerobaculia bacterium. Taxonomy (GTDB): domain Bacteria; phylum Acidobacteriota; class Thermoanaerobaculia; order Multivoradales; family UBA5704; genus DASPJI01. The sequence goes on from DASPJI010000662.1 coordinate 317, forward strand.
CGCCGGAACGGCGGGCACGGCCGGAGCGGCGGGGGACAGGTCGGCTGGAACGGCGATACGCCATCAGACTTCTATGCGGTGTGGAGATGAGGGCGCGGCCCCGGGGAGGACCCGGGGCCGCGGACCGGTCAGGCAGCCTTCTTCGCCGTCTCCTGGTCCTCGCCGAGGACGCGGCTGACGCCGCGCCGCAGGATCAGCTCGGTCATCGGCACCTCGCGCTCCAGGAAGGTGCGCGAGCGCTCGTTGACCAGCAGGTCGGGCTTAAGGCTCTCGTTCAGCGGCTTGCGGTCGGGGCCGGAGTAGAAGGCGCCGGTGATCAGCAGCCGGCCGCCGCTCGACAGCTCCGCCATCTCCTGGCGTCCGGCATAGCCGAAGGTCCGCTCGCCCACCAGCTCGGCGATCTCCTTCTGGCGCAGCACGGTAGCGAAGATCTCGCCGGGGCCGAGGGTGCCGCGGTCCACCAGCACCACCATCTTGCCCTTCCAGGACGGCGCGAGCTGGCCGGAGAAGGCCTCGACCTCCTGGGCCCGCCGCATCAGCGCGCCGAGGTCGCCGCTGGCGAACAGGCCGGCGGTGGCGTACGCCTCGCTGGCTTCGCCGACCGAGACGCCGCGCAGGTCGACGAGCAGCCGGCCATTGGCCGCCTTCCCACCGGCGGCCGCCTCGGGCCGCTTGAGCAGCTCCCGCACCTGGGCGGCGGTCTCGCCGTCGAAGTTGGGGATGCGCAGCATGACGACGCCGCGGTCGAGGGTCTCCAGGCTGGGCGCCGGCGGCTCGAACTCCTTGAGCTCGAAGGAGGCCTTGACCGTCTCGCCGAGGCGGAGGAAGTCGAGCTCCACCTTGGTGCCCGGCTTGCCGGCCATGATCTCCTGGATCTCCCAGAGCGGCATCAGGCGGGTCGACCGGCCGTCCACCTTGGAGATGAGGTCGCCGGGCTGCACGCCGGCGAGGCCGGCGGGGCTCCCCTTCTCCACCGTCACCACGTAGGCGATGCCGGACTCCTTGAGCAGGGTCATGCCGGTGTGGCGGCGGCCGACGGCGCGGGCGTCGAGGTAGCCCTCGACCTGGCCGGCCGGGATGTAGAGGGAGAAGGGGTCCAGCGCGTCGGTGGTGCCGTCCAGCGCGCCGGCCATCAGCGCGTTCATGTCGGGCTCGTCGACGTGGGCCTGGCGGATCATGCCGAGCACCTCGCTGAAGATCGCGAGGTACTTGTACAGGGAGTCTTCCTGCGGCTCCTGGCGGTCGGCCGCCAGAAGCAGCGTGCCGGCGAGGATCGGGAAGACGAGGACGGCGGAGACGAGAAAGAATATGACGCGACTGCGGCTCATGTTTACGTACCTACCGTAACCAGCGCAAAGGGTCCTCGGGACGATTCTCCACGCGGATCTCGAAGTAGAGCTTGTCCGATGCCAGCCCCACGACGTCCCCCAAGGATAACATGGCTTCCGGGCCCACCCGCAGGTCGGTGAGCCCCGCGTACAGCGTGAAGACGCGGCCCGGGTGGAGGACGATCACGGTCTGGCCGTACCCCTGGAAGGGGGCGGCGAAGAGCACTTTGCCGGGGAAGACGACTTTGACCTCGGAGCCCGCGGCGCTCTCGAGGTCGACTCCGTTGTGGGGCACCTGGGTGCGGTAGCGCGGGTCGAGACGGGGGCCGAAGCCCGACGTCACCTTGCCGCGGACCGGCCAGTCGAGGATGCCCCGGAACTGCTGCATGGGGGTGCCGGCGAGGATGGCGGTGTTGCGGCCGTAGAGCAGGTCGAGGAAGTTGGCCAGCTTGCGCTCGCGGTCGGCGAGGTCGGCCGTCCGCGCGGTGAGGGTGCGCTGCTCCTGCTCCAGGCGGGCGAGCAGGGTCGCCTTGCGCTGGCGCAGGCCGATGAGCTGGCGGCGGCGCGCCTGCTCCTGGCCGAGCCAGCGCTCCATCTCCTCGCGCTCGGCGACCAGCCGCTCGCGCTGCCCGGCCAGGCGGACCCGGGCCTCCTGGTAGCGGTCCACGGCCTGGCGGTCGCGCCGGGCGAGGAAGCGCATCAGGCGGACCGACGGCAGGAGCCGGTGGTCGGGCCGCAGGGTGAAGAAGAGACGCAGATAGCCCTGGCGGCCGAGCCGGTAGAGGCCGGCGAGGCTCCGCCCCAGGTCGCGCCGGGACTTGGCCACCGCCGCCTCCAGGCGGCTCACCTCGGCTTCGGAGGCGGCGGCGCGCCGCGCCGCCACGTCGCGGGCGGCGACCGCCTCGGCGAGCCGCTTCTCCTGCAGCTCCAGGGCGAGGTCCGCCGCCGCCATCTCGCCGCGCAGCCCGCTCTGCTGCGTCCGCGCCCGTTCGAGCCGCGACGTCAGGTCGGCGATCTGCGCCCGGATGGCCGTCAGCTCCTGCTCCCGGGACGGGCCCGACGACGGTTCCTGCGCCAGGACAGGGGGGATGAGGAAGAGGAAGAGGAAGAGGAAGAGGAAGAAGAGGGCGCAGACGGCGGGCCGGAGTCTGGCAAGTCTTGCCATCGTCTCTCCCGGCCGCCTGCGCGTCATTCCGTGGAAGCGACCGTCCGCTACCGCTTCGCGGCCGGGCTGGCGGCGCTCCCGCCAGCCTGCCCGCCGGTCAGCTCGTTGAGGAGGAAGCCCATCTCGTCGGTGGACTCCTCGATCTGCTTGCTGACCGGCTTGCCGCCGCCGTGGCCGGCGCGGGTCTCGATGCGGATCAGCACCGGCTCGGGGCCCCCCTGGGCCCGCTGCAGCGCCGCGGCGTACTTGAAGCTGTGCGCCGGCACCACGCGGTCGTCATGGTCCGCGGTGGTGATCAGCACCGCCGGATACTCGATGCCTTCCTTGATGTTGTGGTACGGCGAGTAGGCGCGCAGGACCTTGAACTCCTCCGGGTTGTCCGGCGAGCCGTAGTCCGACACCCACCCCCAGCCGATGGTGAACTTGTGGAAGCGCAGCATGTCCATGACGCCGACGCCGGCGATGGCGGCGCCGAACAGGTCGGGGCGCTGGTTGAGCGCCGCGCCCACCAGCAGGCCGCCGTTGCTGTGGCCGCCGATCGCCAGGTGCTGGCGCGACGTGTAGCGGTTGGCGATCAGGTACTCCGCCGCCGCGATGAAGTCGTCGAAGGTGTTCTGCTTCTTGAGCTTGCTGCCGGCCTGGTGCCACTCCTCGCCGTACTCGCCGCCGCCGCGGAGGTTGGCCACCGCGTAGATGCCCCCATTCTCCATCCAGACGATCTGCGGCACGCTGAACCCCGGGGTCATCGACGAGTTGAAGCCGCCGTACCCGTAGAGGTAGGTGGGGTTGGTGCCGTCCAGCTTGAGGCCCTTCTTGAAGGTGAGGAACATCGGCACCCGCGTGCCGTCCTTGCTCTGGTAGAAGACCTGGCGGGTCTCGAAGGCCTCGGGGTCGAACTTGACCTCCGGGCGCCGGAAGACGGTGCTCTTGCCGGTGTCGAGGTCGTACCGGTAGATGGTGGCCGGCGTGGTGAAGCCGGTGAAGTAATAGAAGGTCTCGCGGTCGTCCCACTGGCCGCCGAAGCCGCCGGCCGAGCCGAGGCCGGGCAGGGGCAGCTCGCCCATCGGCTTGCCCGACAGGTCGAACAGGCGGATCTGGGTGTGGGCGTCCTTCAGATAGTTGGCGACGAACCGGTCGCGGAACACCTGGACGCCGCGCAGGGCCTCCTTGGCCTGCGGGATCACCTCCCGCCAGTTTTCGCGCTGCGGCCTGGTGACGTCGATGGCGATCACCCGGCGCATCGGGGCGTCGAGGTCGGTGGCGAACCAGAAGGTGGAGCCGTGGCTGCCCAGGATGTCGTAGGCGGCGTCGAAGCCGGTGAGCAGCTCCACGATCGGAGCGGGCGCCGAGCCGGGCTTGGTGAGGTCCTTGTAGAGGACGCCGTTCTCGGTCTCCGTCCCCTTCCAGACGTGGACGATGAGATAGCGGCCGTCATCGCTCACCATCGGGATGAAGCCCCACTCCTTGTGGTCCGGCCGCTCGTAGACCAGCTCGTCCGCGGACTGCGGCGTCCCCAGCCGGTGGTAGTAGAGCTTCTGGTTGAAGTTCAGGTCCTTGAGCGACTGCCCCTCCTTGGGCTCGTCGTAGCGCGAGTAGAAGAAGCCCTTGTTGTCGTGGGTCCAGGCGGCGCTCGAGAACTTCACCCAGCGCACGACGTCCGGCAGGTCCTTGCCGGTGCCGACGTCGCGCACCCGCCACTCCTCCCAGTCGGAGCCGGCGGAGGCCAGGCCGTAGGCGATGAGCCTGCCGTCGTCGCTCACGGCGGTGCCCGACAGGGCCACGGTGCCGTCGGCCGACAGGGTGTTGGGGTCGAGGAGCACCCGCGGCTTCGCGTCCAGCGTCTCCATGGTGTAGAGGACGCTCTGGTTCTGCAGGCCGTCGTTGCGGGTGATGAAGTAGCGGCTCCCCTGCTTGAACGGGGCGCCGTAGCGCTCGTAGTTCCACAGCTCGGTCAGCCGCTGGCGGATCGCCTGGCGCTGCGGGATCTTCTCCAGATAGGCGTTCGTCACCTTGTTCTGGGCGGCCACCCAGTCGGCGGTGTCCTTGGAGTCCAGGTCCTCGAGCCAGCGGTAGGGGTCGGCGATCTTCTCGCCGTGCAGCTCGTCCACGTGGTCGACCCGGCGGGTCTCGGGGTAGACGAAGCGCGCCGCCGGGGCGGCGGCGTTCGAAGCGGCGGGCTCCTTCTCGGCCGGCGCGCTCATGGGCGACTCAGCGGCTCCCGCGGCGGCCGCCGTCAGCGCGGCCAGCAGCAGAGTGGTGCGGATGTACATGAAGTCCTCCTGTCGAAGCCACGGTCGAAGCGGCTTTCGAAGCGATTGGGGGCCGGGCGAGGGCCGTTTTTACAACCGACGATCCGGGGGCGGACATTCCATGTCTACGGGAGAGAGGGTCAAAGATATCCCAGCGAGCGGAGGCTTTCCAGGTACTCCCCCCCTTCGGTGGGGAGCGTCTGGGTGCGCCGGGGCTCGCCGTAGCCGGGGAAGGTGACCGGCGGGTCGGGCCAGGGGCAGCCCGCCGGCGGCGCGGGCAGCTCCGCGCTCTGCGGCAGCCCGGCGGCGCGCAGCAGGGCGGCGGCCACGGCCTCGGGGGAGGTCTCGGGCCGCCGGGCGCCGGCATCTCCCGCACCGCCGGCCGCGCCGGAGCACCCGGCACGGCGCCAGAGGAGGATCCGCCCCTCGCCCCCTTCGCGGCGGCGCCCCGGATCGAAGACCACGGCGATCGTCCCCACCTCGTCCCCCGGCGCCCCGGCGGTCCCGGCGGCCAACGCCCGGGCTAGCACGCCGTCCGCGGCCACCAGCTCCTCCCGCACCAGGTCGGCGAAGGCGACGGCGCCGCCGCTCCAGCCGTCGGCGGCGATGTCGAGGCCCGGGAGGTAGAGGGCGGCCGCGCGCGGCGCCATCGCCGAGGGGGAAGCGCCGGGGGCGGAGGCGTGCAGCCCCCGGAGGAAGGCTTCGCGATAGAAGAGGTCGGGGCGCAGCGCCCGGTCGAGCACCGCCGCCGCGGCCTTCGGGGGCAGCGCGGCGGTGACCGGCCTCCCCGTCCACGGCGCCCGTCCGATCTCCGCGGCGAGGGCGGCGAGGCGGTCCAGGCCGGTATCGGGAGCCACCGCGCCCTCCACCCCTTCGGCCAGGAGCTGATACGCCCCGTGGGCCACCACCTGTCCCGGCAGCGTCTCGGCCGGGAAGGTCGCCCACCAGTTGACCGCCAGGACCGGCGCGCCGCCGCGGGAGGCCAGCTCCCAGAGGGTGAAGGCGCGCCGCCGGTTGGCGAGCACCGGCCGGTACTCGGCGATCCCCAGGGGGACCGCCACCCGGCTCCACCAGAGGCGCAACGGCCCGCTCCGCTCGAGCGGCGTCCTCACCCCCAGCGGCCGGAAGCTGTCGAGCGCCGAGACGCCGTGGTCCGGGCCCGGCCGGCCGGTGGCCACCGAGGTCCAGAAGGAGGCCGGCGGCTCCACCCGGCGCCGGTAGCTCCACACCCGTCCGCCCCCGTTGTCTCCCGGCGCTCCCGGCGCTCCCGGCGGCCCGGCGAGCCGCCCGAGGGTCGGCAGGTCGCCGAGCGACAGCAGGTAGTCCACCTCCTCGGGGAGGACGCCGTCGATCCCCAGCAGCAGCACCCGGTCGCCCGGCGCCATGGGGAGCGTCGCCGGGGTCCGGAGCTCCACCCGCCGCGCCGACAGCACCGCCGGCAGGGTGAGGATGAATGCCGCCGAGAGGATGGCGAGGCCCAGCCAGCGGCCCGAGAACAGCCGCCCGCGGGGGGGCGCGTCGGTGAAGCGGATCGCCAGCGTCAGCAGGCCGTGGTAGACCAGCTTGACCAGCGCGTAGATCGCCACCGGCGTCACCAGGCCGAGGAGCAGGAGCTGCGGCAGCCCGCTCTCCGGCAGCACGGTGCGGGCGCTCCACAGGGCGAGCCACAGCCCGGCGGCGCCGGCGGCCACGGCGGCGGCGAGCGACAGCGTCTCGATGCGCCGCACGTGGTAGAGGCGGATGGCGAGGAGGATCAGGCCGCAGAGCGCGAGGAACGCCAGGGCGGTCGTGGCCGCCACCGGCGGGAAGAGGTGCAGGAAGAGGGCGCCCAGGTCGAGCAGCGCGGCCCACCAGGGCCCGCCGCTCAGGGTGTCGTTGGCGACCGCCAGGGCGAGGGCGAGGGCGAAGGCCAGCGCGCCGCCGGCGAGGAGCCCGACCTTGAGGGTGAGCTGCGTCAGGGTGCGCAGCGGCCGCTGCGGGCGCAGGGCGTCCTGGAGCAGGAAGCGCTCGAAGCCGTGGTCGAGATACCCCAGCCGCCGCAGCTCCGAGCGGACCTTCTCCAGCTCGCCGTCCTTCTTCGTCCCATCGCTCATCAGGCCCCTAGTGTAGCGGACGCGTCCACCTCCCCCGTCGCGAGGTCGAGGAAGAAGTCCATCAGCTCCGAGGAGGAGCTCGCCATCTCGGCCCCCAGGCGCTCGAGGCGGTGGGTGAGGACGTTGAACATCCAGGCGGCGGGGATCGCCACCACCAGGCCGAGGGCGGTGGCGACCAGGGCCTCGGAGATCCCCGCCGAGACCGTGGCGAAGCCGCCGGCCCCCTCCCGGGCGATGCTGTCGAAGGCGTGGATGATGCCGATCACCGTGCCGAACAGGCCGATGAACGGCGCCGTGGTGGCGATGGTGGCGAGGCTGGAGACGCCGCGCCGCATCTCGGCCGTGACGCGCAACGCCGAGCGGTCCACGGCCCGGTTCACGGCCTCGATGACCTCGGCATGGGGCAGCCCCCGGGCGCTCCGCTTCTGGAAGGCGGCGAGCCCGGCGGCCACCACCCGCGCCAGGTGGCTGTGCGGATAGCGCGCCGCGGCGTCGAGGGCGCCGCGGATCCAGTCCGGGCGCCCGGGGTCCTGGGCGAGGGCCCGGGCGAAGGCGCGGGACTGCCGCCGCGCCCGGGCGAAGACGATCAGCCGGTCGGCCGAGACCATCGTGGACCAGACCGACAGCAGGAGGAGGATGGCGCACACGGCGGCGCCCGTGAAGCTCATCTCCACCGGGCCGACCTGCACGGGAGCGAGAAGGCCGTTCATGCTCAGCGCACCTCGAAACGCACCGTGAGGTTGAAGAAGACCTTGACCGGCCGTCCGTGCAGCGTGGCCGGCTTGAACCGCCACTGCCGGACCGCGTCCAGGGCCGCCCGGTCGAGCCCCATGGGGAGCCCCTTCACCAGCTCGACGTCGGTCACGCGCCCCTGCTCGTCGATGACCGCCTGGACGATCACCGCGCCGGCCAGGCGGATCCTGCGCGCCCCCTCGGTGTAGACGGGCTGCACCCGGTACACGGCCTCCGGCTTGGTGACGGCGCCGCCCACCGCCAGCGGGGCGCTGCTCGTCACCGGAGCCCCCGCCGGGACCAGGCTCGACGGATCGTCGCCGCACTCGGGCCCGACGCAGACGCCGCCGTCGGTGCCGCCCCCGCCCGACGACATTGCGGACCCGCCGCCGCCGCCCGACGAATCGCTGCTCTGGTCGTCCACGGGTCCGGCGAAAGTGACCACCGGCACGGGGGTGGGGTTGGGATCGGCCACCGGCACCTCGTCGGGGATGTCGTGCGGCTGCACCGGCTGCTCGGGCCTGACCGGCACCGGCTTGGGAGCGGCGGCGGCGGGCTTCGGACCCGGCGCCGGCGCGGAGGGGACCGCCGGCGCCGGCGGCTCGGCGAAGAAGACGACGTTCACCGACGGCTCCGTGACCGCGGCGATGTTCCAGTAGGCGGCGAAGGCGACGGAGGCGGCCAGCACCACGTGGATGCCCACGGCCACGGGCAGCGACAGACAACGGCGGGTCTGCACCCGCTTCGTCTTGTCTCCCAGATCGATCAACGAGCTCTCGAACATTTCGCACCTCCGGCGCGACTGAGATTCTGATCGGCTCCCCGCCGAGCTCCTTGCCGGCGGAGGGTTTATCCGGGAGGCCTCCCTTGTCTGTATTAGAGGGGAGGAGGGGGATTTTCGTTCCAGGGGACTCTGTGAGCCCCGCGCCGCGATCTCCATACCCACGGATAGGAAGACGATACCCAGGGCGGGAAGGCGATACCCCGGGGTATGACCTCCATACCCCAGGCAGGAAGGCCCTACCCGAAGAGATGACCTCCCTACCCCGGGTACGTAGCCCATCCCCCCAGGAGACGAAGGACATCCCCCGAGAGATGACCGCCGTACCCCGGGTAGGACGAACGTTTCTCCGGGGATGGCGGTCCCCCTCGCGGGGCAACGGCTGCCCTGGGAGGGACGACGAGGTACTAGCGCGTCCGGTGGCGGACGAAGAGGGCCAGGCCGCGCAGCGGGTCGGCCTTGCGGCCCAGGGGGGCGAGGGACTCGACGGCGAAGCCGAGGAGCTCCTCGGCCAGCGCCTGGGCGCCGGCGACGCCGAGGAGCTTCACGAAGGTCACCTTGGCGGTGTCCTTGCCGGTGTCCTTGCCGGTCTCCTCCGGCGTCGACAGGACGTCGAGCAGGTCGTCGGAGATCTGGAAGGCGAGGCCGAGGTTCTTGGCGTAGCGGCTGACCACCTCGAGGTCGCGCCGCTTGGCATCGGCGGCCATGGCGCCCAGCTCGCCGGCGGCCATGAACAGGGCGCCGGTCTTGTGGCTGTGGATGTACTCCAGCAGCTCCAGGTCCAGCTCCTCGGGCCTGGAGAGGAGGTCGAGCGCCTGGCCGCCGATCAGCCCCTCGCTGCCGATGGCCGCCGCCAGGTGGTGGATCATGTCCTCGGCGGTGTAGCGGCGCAGCGCCAGCCGGTGCGCCCCCTCGGCCACCAGGGCGTAGGCGCGGTTGAGCAGGCCGAGCGCGGCGAGCAGGGCGACGTTCTCGCCGAAGGCGCGGTGCACCGTGGGCCGGCCGCGCCGCAGGTTGGCGTCATCCATGGACGGCAGGTCGTCGAGCACCAGCGAGCAGGCGTGGACCATCTCGACGCCGCAGGCGAGGTCCAGGACCGGCTCGGCGCGGACGCCGAACATCCCGGCCACGGCGAGAGTGAGCACCGGCCGCACCCGCTTGCCCGGGCTGGTCAGGGCGTAGTGCATGGCGCGGTGGACCGCCTCCGGGCGGTCGGACGGCGCCGGCAGCAGGGACGGCAGGTGGCGGTCCACCCGGCCGGCCCATTCGGCGAGCTGGCCGGCGAGCTGACCCGTGGCATGGGCCGCCGCGGCGGCTGGAGTGGCGGTGTCGGTCGGCATGGGACTGCTACGGGCCCGGCCCCGGCCGGGAGGCCGGCGGGGCCGGGAGAGACGGACTTCGAAGCCGCTCAGGCGGCGAAGGAGCGGACGGCCTCGTCCTCGGTGTCGTAGACGTCGAAGACGGTGATGAGCTGGGTGATGGTCAGGACGTCGGTGATCTTGGGAGGGAGGTTGGTGAGCTTGAGCCGGGCCCCCCGGTTGGTGGCCGTGGTGTAGGCGCTGACCAGCTCGCCGACGCCCGACGAGTCGATGGTCGACACGTCGGCCAGGTTGATCACGACCTGGGTCGCGCCGCCGTTGACCGCGTCCTGCACGGCGTTGCGCAGGGCGATGTCTCCCGTGCCAATGGTGATCTTCCCCTTGAGGTCCAGAATCGTCACGCCCTCACGCTGCCGCAGGTTCACTTTCATTGCTTTCCCTCCAAATCCCCGGTCCCCGGGGCCTTGCCGATTTCTGAATCGGCCGCGAGGCCGGGGAGGCGTTTGCGCATGGTCACGACCGTGCCTCCCCCCGGCTCGAGGCCGTAGTTGATCTCGTCCATGAAGCTCTTCATATAGAAGATGCCGCGGCCGTTGGGCTTGAGCAGGTTCTCCGGCGCCAGGGGGTTCTGGATCTGCCCGGGGTCGAAGCCCTCCCCCTGGTCGCGCACCTGGATCACCAGCTCCGCCCCCACGATGGCCAGGTCGACGTCGACCTTCTTGGCGGGGTCCTGGGCGTTGCCGTGCTTGATGGCGTTGGCCACCGCCTCGCGGACCGCGATGTCGATCCAGTGCAAGGCGTCCTCCTCCAGTCCGAGCGAGACGAGGGAGTCCTTGAGGACGATCTGCACCAGCTCGATGTTCTCGAAGCGGCTGCCGATCGCGAGATGGACGTGGAGCGGTTCAGGCATCGACACTGGTCCCGGAAGCGAGTCTATCAGCAGATCCCCCCCGCCGCGCCAGCCGGGGGCCGACGCTATCCGGGCCACAGCCCCAGCAGGGCCGAGGTCTCCGCGCCCCGCCCCTGCGACTCCAGCAGGCGCAGGGCCGCCGGGATCACCACCAGGAGCTGGATGGCGTCGAACAGGACGTGCGCGGCGATGGCCGCCCAGACGCTCTGCCGCCAGCGCACCAGGAAAGCGTAGATCAGCGACAGGATGGTGATGCCGATCAGCATGAAGGGCTGGCCGTAGGAGAAGTGGGCCAGGACGAAGAAGGCGGTCGACAGCACGATCCCGACGCGCGGCTGGAGGAAGCCGCGGAAGAAGAGCTCCTCCACCACCCCCGCCGACAGGCTCACCAGGCAGCGCAGGAGCAGGGGCAGGCCGGCGATCCAGTGGACGACCTGCGGCGGCCGCTGGGGGAGCGTGTCCTCCCCGCCCAGCATCACGATCAGGCCGCCGATCAGCATCACCGCCACCAGCACCGCGACCCAGGCGCCCAGGCCGAGCGTCAGCCCGAGGCCGATCTCCCGCGGCACGCTGGGCGCCACGAGCCCGAACTGCTCGGCGAAGCGCCGGCCCAGGGAGACCGGAGGAGGCAGGGCGGCCATCGCCGGGACCGGCTCCGCGAGCGGCGCCGCCACCCCCTCCGGCAGAGGCGAGGCCGGCGGCGGCTCGATGACCGCCTCGGAGGCGGCCTCCAAGGCGACGCCGGGATCTCCGGCCGGCTCTCCGGCCACGGGGACGGCGGCCGGTACTGGCGACGGCAGGGGCGACGGCGGGGGCGACGGCAGGGGCCGGTAGGCGCCGGCGCTGCCGCCGAAGCCCAGCAGGAACCAGGTGCCGAGCACCAGGAGCATCAGCGCGTGCAGCAGGAAGAGCTGCACCGGATGCACCTGGGTGACGTCCATCTCGACCCCCAGGCCGATGTTGCCCAGCGGCGCGAAGACCGCGATCCAGAGCAGGACGGCGACGACGAACATCGCGCCCCACCGGCGGAAGGGCTCGCGGAAGCCGGGGGGGAGCAGCCCCTTGCGGGCGCACAGGCGGTCCAGGACGAAGGAGGCGACGACGGCCAGGGCCAGGGGTCCCAGGACCCGGAGGAGCTCGATCGGCGACATGGCAGGCTAGATCTTGTTCTTCATGCGGTAGCTGCGCATGACCACGGTGGCGGTGTTGAGGCGCTGGATGCGCCGGTTGCGCTGCTGGATGGCCTGCTGGTCGTCCAGAGACGGCTGGTCCCCCCGCAGATCGCGCATGTAGCGCTCGATCTCGAAAGTGAGCTGCTCGAAATCGGCACGGGTGAGGTTGCGGAAGCTGCGCTCGGTGACGGCGGCGTAGCCCTCCGCGATGTCCCGCGCCATCGCCCATGCGCTTCCCCCGGGAAATCCCATCGGGCGGGATCATAGCCGATCCGGCAGCGCGTCCCTATATCTATAAGGATGGGGCTGCCCGCCCGGCGCAGGCGACCGGCAGCGGCCGGGGGGAGGGGGGAGCGCACACGAGGGAGCCGAGCAGGGCGGGCAGCCCCATCCGTGGCGCCTAGAGGGGCCGTGGTATCATTCCGCCCCGCGGTCTAGAGACCGGCCCGCCCGCATCTCGCGAGCCCCAAGCGAAGGAGGATTCCCCTTGAGCCGCTTCCCCGGCGTGGACTTACTGGATTTGGACTCGCTCTTCAACGAAGAGGAGCGGTTGGTGCGCGACACGGTTCGCGCTTTTGTCGATGACAGGGTCAAGCCCATCATCGAGGAGTGCCATCGCGAGGGGCGGACGCCGCTCGAGCTGGTGCCCGAGATGGGAGCCCTCAACCTCTTCGGCGCCAGCATCTCGGAGTACGGCCTCCCCGGCCTCGGCGGCGTCGCCTACGGCCTGATCATGCAGGAGCTGGAGCGCGGCGACTCGGGGTTGCGCAGCTTCGTCTCCGTGCAGAGCGCCCTGGTCATGTACCCGATCTACACCTTCGGCTCCCAGGAGCAGAAGGACCGCTGGATCCCGGCCCTGGCCTCCGGCGAGGCGATCGGCTGCTTCGGCCTGACCGAGCCCGATTTCGGCTCCAACCCCGGCGGCATGCGCACCACCGCCAGGAAGGTGGGCGACGAGTGGGTGCTGAACGGCTCCAAGCAGTGGATCACCAACGGCACGCTCGCCGACGTGGCGGTGGTCTGGGCCAAGACCGAGGACGGCATCCGCGGCTTCCTGGTCGAGAAGGGGACGCCCGGCTTCACCTCCTCGGACCAGCACGGCAAGTTCTCCCTGCGCGCCTCCACCACCTCGGAGCTCGGCTTCCACGACTGCCGCATCCCGGCCGCCAACATGCTCCCCGGCACCACGGGGCTCAAGAACGCCCTGATGTGCCTCAACCAGGCGCGCTACGGCATCGCCTGGGGCGGCATCGGCTCGGCCATGGAGACCTATTACACGGCGCTCGAGTACGCCAAGCAGCGCGTCCAGTTCAACGGCCAGCCGATCGCCTGCCACCAGCTCGTGCAGGAGAAGCTGGTCTGGATGGTCTCCGAGATCAGCAAGGGGCAGCTCCTCTGCCTGCACCTCGGACGCCTCAAGGACGCCGGCCGCCTCAAGCACCACCACATCTCGATGGGCAAGCGCAACAACGTCTGGGTGGCCCGCGAGTGCGCCAAGCTCGCCCGCGAGGTCCTGGGCGCCAACGGCATCGTCGACGACTACCCGGTGATCCGCCACATGCTGAACATCGAGTCGGTCTACACCTACGAGGGGACGCACGACATCCACACGCTGATCCTCGGCGAGACCGTCACCGGCATCCCCGCCTACAACGCGCCGGAGCGGATGGAGAAGGCTCCGAAGGCCAAGGCCGAGCCCGCCGTCGCGGCGGTTGCCGGGGGAGGGCGTTGATGGTCATGGACCACCTCCTCGAGCAGGACTTCATCCGCGTCACCGAGCAGGCGGCCATCGCCGCCGCCAAGACCATGGGCTTCGGCGACCGGCGGCACTCCGACCAGGTGGCCGTCGAGGCCATGCGCCGGGAGATGGACAGCCTGGCGATGGACGGCCGCGTCGTCATCGGCGAGGGCGAGCGCGACGAGGCCCCCATGCTCTACGTCGGCGAAGAGGTCGGCGCCCTGCGCGGCAAGGACGGCGCCGTGCAGGTGGACATCGCCGTCGATCCGCTGGAGGGGACCAACCTCTGCGCCCTCGGCACCCCCGACGCCATCGCCGTGCTGGCCGCGGCGGAGCGCGGCGGTCTCCTCTACGCGCCGGACGTCTACATGGAGAAGATCGTGGTCGGCCCCACCGCCCGCGGCTCCATCCACATCGACGCCCCGGTGGCGGAGAACCTGCGCAACATCGCCGCCGCCTTCAACCGCAAGGTGAGCGACCTGACCATCGTGGTCCTCGACCGGCCGCGCCACGAGCAGCTCATCAGCGACATCCGGGAAGCGGGCGCGCGCATCCGCCTGATCCCGGACGGCGACCTGTCGGCGGGCATCTCGGCGGCGGTGCGCGGCACCGGCATCCACGCCGTGATGGGGACCGGCGGCGCGCCCGAGGGGGTCATCACCGCGGCGGCCATGCGCTGCCTGGGCGGCGAGATCCAGGCGCGCCTCAAGGCGCTCGACGAGAAGCAGCAGGAGCGCGTCAAGGCGCTGGGCTTCCACGACCTGAGCAAGATCTACCGCACCGAGGAGCTCGCTCCCGGCAACGAGATCCTGTTCGCCAGCTCCGGCGTCACCGACGGCGAGCTGCTGCGCGGCGTCCGCTTCTTCGGCGGCGGCTCGCGCACCTCGACCCTCTTCATGTCGCTGTCGCGCAAGATCATCCGGTTCGTCGACACCATCCACCGCGAAGAGCTGACGACACCGGTCCGCTTCATCTAGAGGTCGTTTTCCTTCATCGGGACCATATGCGGGCCGCGTCAACGCCAGCAGGGCGGAGCGCGGCCCGCGCGGTCTCCGGCACCCTCCCAGGAGGACTGGAGCATGATCAAGCCGGACAAGTGGATCCGCGAGTGGGGCCGGCGCGGCGGCGTCACCCCGTTCGAAGAGGCCCAGGTCAACTCCGCCAGCTACGACGTGCGGGTGAGCGACCACTGGATCTGCCCCACCCGCGACCCCGAAGAGTTCCGGGCGCCCCACATCAAGCTCTTCCCGGGCGAGGTGGTCCTCGCCTCGACCATGGAGTACGTCCGCATCCCGCGCGACGTCGCCTGCGACCTGAAGCTCAAGTCGACCCTGGGGCGGGTGTGGATCAACCACTCGCTGGCCGGCTGGTGCGACCCCGGCTTTGCGGGCCAGATCACCCTGGAGCTGCAGAACCTGGGTCCGGAGCCGTTCATCCTCGAGGCAGGCAGGCGAATTGCACAGCTCATCTTCATCTCGATGGAGTCCGAACCCGAGATCGCCTATGGCGAGCCGGGCTCCAGCAGCCACTACCAGGGCCAGGAGGGAACCACCCGGGCCCGAAGATGAAGGTGAGGACCCCCGATGTACGCGGTGCCCAGCTCGGAAATCCGTTCAAGGTATTCGCCTAGAACTATAATCGGACCGGTCATCATGGGCATCGTCGGGAATCTGCGCACCATGCAGCTCGAAGAGCTGCTGCAGTGGCTCTCTCAGAGCAAGAAGACCGGCACGCTCGAATTCAAGGGCGACAAGGTCGAAAAGAAGATCTTTTTCAAGGATGGGCGCATCCTGGCCTCGGCCTCGAACCGTCCGGAAGAGTACCTGGGACACTTCCTGGTGAGCCATGGGCTGATCAGCGAGCAGGCCCTCTCCAAGGCCATCGAGCTGCAGGAGATGACCGGCATGCTGCTGGGCAAGATCCTGGTGCAGAAGGAGGCCATCGGCGAGAAGGACCTGCACCGGATGCTCCGCCTCAAGACCGAGGAGAGCATCTACGACATCTTCTCGTGGACCGAGGGGGAGTTCCACTTCGTCGACGACCTGATTCCCGAGAGCGCCATGGTGCCGATGGCGCTGGACGTCACCGGCATCGTGATGGAGGGGGTGCAGCGGGTCGACGAATGGCGCCGCATCCGGGCGGCGGTGCCGAACGGCGACTGCATCCCGGTCGGGGTGGCGCAGTTCGACACCCGCAAGCTCGATGCGGGCGAGAAGCAGATCCTGGAGCTGGTCGACGACTCCCGTTCGGTGGAGGACATCCGGCTGGAGACCCACTCCAGCGAGTTCCACGTCTGCCGCGTGCTCTTCCGGCAGTACCAGGAGGGAAAGCTCAAGATCGTCAAGCCGCGCCGCGGCCACAACACCGGCGCGCACCCGGTGGCGGTCGCCGCCGTCGCCGGCCCGGTCACCGGGCAGGCGCTGCTGGAGGCGGGTCAACGGTACATGGAGCACGGGGACTGGGACCTCGGCCTCCGCCACCTGCGGGCCGCCCGCAGCCTGGAGCCGGACAACCCGGACATGCAGGACGCCCTCGCCCACGGCGAGAAGCGCATCCGGGAGGAGATCGAGCGCGCCGGCGTCTCCCTCGCCTCGATCCCGAAGATGACGGCGAGCATGGAGCAGCTCACCTCGTCGAAGCTCTCCCCGCAGGAGGGCTTCATGCTGACCCGCATCAACGGCAGCTACGACATCCAGTCGATCCTGAAGATCACCCCGATGGCCCAGCTCGACGCCCTGATGGTCTTCTGGAAGCTCGCCAGCCAGGGTTACATCAAGCTCGAGGCGCCGAAGGCGAAGCGGATGTAGGGGGCTTCACGGCTTCAGCCGGAACAGGCGCTCCTCGACCTGCTGCCGCGTCCACCCGAAGTGCTGAGCGACATCGAGCAGAATCCCGGCCAGCGTCCCGAGCCTCAGAGGATCGTGACGGGGGATGGTGACGTGGTGCTGCCCGCCCTGCTCCGTGGTAAGCCGCAGGTGGCTGCCTGTCTGCCGGATGACGCGGTATCCCAAAGAGGCGAGCGCCCGGGCAAGCTCGTCGCCCGAGACATCCCGAGGGAGCCTCATACCGCGATCAGTTCCTCGCGCACGAAGTGGAGCCGGATCATCTTGGGACGTTCGTCTTCATCGAAGTGGCAGAGCACCGCATCCCGAACCTGCTCCTGGAGGTGGGCCAAGTCGTCCCCTTCGGTGAAGATGGATTCACCCAAGGCACGCGCCGTGTACCCCCCTTCGGGCGCCTCCTCGACGACAAAGATCACCTCGTTCATGGCAGACCGACTCCTGGTACAGGCCCCCCGGACATGAGGGGTGGGACGAGTCTACCGCGACTCCGCTCCCGTGGCGACCGGAGGGCTCCGGCCCAATGGTAGAGTCCGTCCGATGGCCCGCTTCCTCTGGATCTGCCTGGGAGGCGCCGCCGGGACGGGCGCGCGCTATCTGCTGTCGCTGGCGATGCTGCGCCTGGCCGGACCGGCGTTCCCCTGGGGGACGCTATTGGTCAACGTCCTCGGGTCGTTCCTGCTGGGCTTGATCCTGGAGGCCCAAATCTCCACCGGCTGGCTGTCTCCCACCTGGAACCTCGCCCTCACCACCGGCGTGCTGGGCGGCTTCACCACCTACTCCACCTTCAACTATGAGACCCTGCGCCTCCTTCAAGCAGGGGCTTGGTGGCTCGGCATCGCCAACCTCCTGGGCACCGTCCTCGGCTGCCTGGCCGCCGGAGCGCTCGGCTTCGCGTTCGCGCGCTGGCTGGTGGGAAGCTAGACCTACGCGCCACAAGGGGCGGTGGTGCCTCCCCCCCTGGGAGGGGGGCCGGTTAGGGAGTGGGGGAGGTTAGGAGGGGGGTTTTGCGGTGCCGCGCGCCACCTCCACGGCCCCCAGCGAAATAAGGTCCATTCCTCCGGGGCAACCGTTGCCCCAGGAGAAATGGCGGTCATTCCTCATGGGGCAGTCATTGCCCCTTCAGAAACGGCCTCCATTCCTGGTGGGGCAGCGACTGCCCCGACAGAAATGATCTCCATTCCTCATGGGGCAGCGGCTGCCCCATGAGGAATGATCCCCGCCGCCGCTTCCGCGGCGACGGGGATCTCTTCCTTGTCGTCAGGGGGAGAGGGGGCGGGCCCCGAGAGGCGGGGCCCGCCGTCCGTGCGGCGTCAGACCTCGAGAAAGGTGACGCCCGTGGCGCTCTCCGTCGGGAAACGATGCTCTCGCAAGACCCCAACTCAAGGCACTGTTACCCATCCTCCCGGTCCATTCTGTTACCTATCCTCCCGGTCTGTACCCCGCCCACCCTCCCAGGGAGGGAGGCACCACCTCCCCCTCGGGCTGGAAGGTATTCGACCCTCAAGCAAAAAGGGCGTGGAGCCGCGAGGCCCCACGCCCTTCCTGGAGGGTCGGCTGGAAGACCGGCCCTAGTTCTTGCGGTTGCGGCGCCGGTTGTTGCGCGGCCGGTCGGCAGGACGGTTGTTCCGGCCGGTGCCCGGATCCTCGGTGACCTGCTGGACGTTCAGCGCCCAGAACAGGTTGCGCACCGCGATCGGGTCGACCTTGACCACCACCTGCCCGGCCTGGAAGGTCGCGCCGCCGCCGCTCTTCGGGCCGAAGAGGAACGGATAGAGGTCGACCGGCGGGATCTCCGCGTCGAACTGCTCGTTGATCTCGTCGATGAAGACGTTGGCGATGTAGGCGTAGCCGAAGGGCGTCGGGTGGACGCCGTCGTAGGAGAAGATGCCGCCGGTGAGGAAGGCGGGGGTGAAGGTCATGCCGCCCACCCGCAGGCCGGTGGTCGCCGCCTGGTTCAGGAAGGCGTTCATGTCCACGAACGCCGCGCCCACCCGGCTCGCCTCGGCCTGGATCACCTGATTGAAGGCGGCAACCCGGGCGTTGATGGTGGCGATCTCGGAGGCCGACAGCACCGCCGCGTCGGACAGCGGACCCGTGCCGCCCAGCGACGGCGGCAGGCCCCGCCCCTGCGCCAGCTCGGCGCTGCCGGTCAGCAGCACCCGGTCACCCGCGCCCAGCGGGCCGTTGGGGCCGATCAGCGGGATCGGCTGGCCGTTGTTGAGCACCG
Organism: Thermoanaerobaculia bacterium; assembly: GCA_035628695.1. GTDB lineage: Bacteria > Acidobacteriota > Thermoanaerobaculia > Multivoradales > UBA5704 > DASPJI01. The sequence continues at coordinate 18,874 of DASPJI010000662.1, forward strand.
GCTGGTTGGTCTGCGGGTTCACCACCACCGTCGGCACCGTATTGACGTACGGGATCACCGTCACGTTCGGGATGTTGGCGATCGCCATCCGGGCGCCCGTGGCGTTCAGGGCGTTGACGATCTGCCGGTACTCGTCCGTGAATGTGGCGAGCGGCGTCAGGGTGTTGTCGTCGACCACGCCGGCGAGCGCCGCCGCCAGCGCGTCGTTGTTGCCGATCCACAGGGTGACGAAGGTCGGCTGCAGTGCGACCGCCTGCTGGAGCTGGGTGCCCAGACCGCGCAGGATCAGGTCGTTGAGGCCGCCCCGGACGGTGAACAGCACGTCGTGGACGTCGGCGCCCGGCACCGCCAGGTTGTTGTACGGCCGCTGCAGGGTTGCATTCAGCGGCGTGCCGGTGCCGGCGGCCTGGCCGATCGACAGCGGCAGCAGGCTGCGGAGCTGCTGCAGCGCCGGAATGCCCGGAGCGCTGACCAGCGGCTGCTCGAAGCCGGTGGCACGGCCGGTGGCCTGCCGGTAGATCAGCGCCGGATAGCTGTTCCTCTGCGCCGATTCGACCAGGCCGCCGCTCATGAAGGCCGCGGTCAGGCTGTCGCCCACGGCCACGTAGGTGGTGAAATTGGCCGCGCCGGTGTCCACCTGGGCCGACGCCGGCAGGACCGCGGCAAGGAGGGCCGAACCCAGGAGGGCGGCTCTCAGGACGTTGCGAAACATGGATGTCTCCTCCTTCAAGGGGTTGTCAGGGCCTCAGCGGCCCACCGTCAGGCCGAACAGCCAGGCCGTGGTGTTGTAGGTGCCGAAGAAGTCGCCCTCGTTCTCGAAGCTGCGCGCCCGGGTGCGCTCCTCGAACATCAGGTACATCAGCGCGACGTCGATCCTCCAGTTGCCGCTGTGGCCCCAGCCGAGGGTGATGCCGTCACGATTGGCGTCCGGCAGCAGCGGCGACACCGCCTCCTCCGGCTGCGGCGTCTCGTCATAGACGTAGCCGAGGCGCCACTGGGTGGAGGGGCTCGCCGTCCAGCTCAGGCCGGCGCGGTAGCTGTAGACGTCGTCCCAACGTGAGACGATCTCCGAGTCCGGCAGGTCGTTGTTGACGAAGTCGATCTCGGTGGTGTCGAACGAGCTCCAGCCCATGTAGTTGAAGTCGGTGTTGAGCCGCAGGTTCGGCGACAGGGCGAACGACAGGCCGAGGCTCGCCTGGTCGGGGAACTCGATGGAGGCCTCCGCCGGCAGGTCGCGGTTGAACGGCAGGCGCGACGCGATGACCTGGTCGAGTTGCGCGTTGCCGGTCGAGACCTGCTCCAGCCGCGCGTCCCCCTCGTAGTCGATGGTGAGATTGCTGCGGTAGGAGAGGCCCCAGGAGAAGCTGTTGTTCCACCGGTGCAGGATGCCGACGTTCCAGCCGTACCCCTCGCCGAAGTCGGTCTCCAGGTTGAGCCGGCCGACGTCGACGAAGCGGAAGGTGAACGGGTTGGTGGTGCCGACGTTGCGGTTCAGGTCGACGTCCGACACGCGGGCGATGGCGCCGATGCCGAGGCCGAAGTTGGGGGTGAGCTGGATGCCGATCGTCGGGTTCAGGTCGACGGAACGGATCGCCGCCTCGGTGCTGATGAACCGCCCGGCGAACTGGTCGGGGTTCTCCCACGAGGTGGTCAGGCCGAACGGCGCATAGAGCCCGAAGCCGAACTTCAGCCGGTCGTTGATCGGAGTCACGTAATAGGCATGGGGCAGGATCTCGGCCAGCGTCTCCTGCTCGGCCCGGTAGCCCGGCCCGGGGAACGCCCCCGCACCCTCGAACTCCGCCTCGCTGGACGTGATGTAGGTCGCGCCCACCATCCAGTCGGATTTCTCGACGAACGCCAGGCCGCCGGCGTTGTGATACAGCATGGAAGGATCGTCCGCCTGACCGGTAAAGGCCCCCGCGGTGCCCATCGCCCGGGTGCCCTGCTCGAAGATCGAGAAACCGGCCGCGTGGACCGGGACCACGGCCAACACTCCCAGCGCGGCCACTCCCAAAGCCCTCCGGATCAACTCTCCTCGCCTGCGCATTTGTTCATCTCCTCCTGTCGTTTGAATGATCCCGGTGCTCCGATGGGTACTGAAAACCTGATGGAATCTGCGGATGGAACGGAGCCCGGGTCCAAGACTCCTGTTCGGATAACGCTCAAACGGTAGTCCCAACCGGAGGAGGTGTCAACGGCGGAGAGCTGGTACAGTACGCCGCGCGGGAGGGCCCGCAGGAGGGAAGAGGAAGATGCCGCTGGAAGACCGGATCCAGGAAGAGACGTTCGAGAAGCTCCACGAGTATCTGGGTGAGCTGTTCGAGGACCCCTATCACGATCCCGAGAACGATCATTTCTACGTGCGCTATGGCACCACGGTGCTGGAGATCTCGGTGGAGCCGTACGACTCGGAGGAGGCCGTGGTCATCATCATGTCCTACTGCGTGCAGGACGTGGAGCTGGCGGACGACCTGCTGCTCGGCCTGCTGGAGCTCAACCACCAGGTGCCCTGCGGCGCCTTTTCCCTGGTGGACAACGACATCTTCTTCTCCTACTCGCTGTTCGGCCGCCATCTGTCGCCGCGCGACCTGCTGCGGGCGATCACCGCGGTGGCCACGGTGGCCGACGACTACGACGACCGCATCGTCGCCAAGTACGGCGGCCAGACCGCTCTGGAGCGCATCCAGGACACCGGCGGCCGGCGGCGGCGGCAGGGCTACGGCGAGGAGTAGGGGATGGCGGCCGGCGGCCGCGTCAGTAGCGGCCGCCGCTCTTGACCGCCGCCTCCATCTCGCGGTCCAGCTCCCGCTCCTTGGTGGCCTGGCGCTTGTCGAACTGCTTCTTGCCCTGGACCAGGGCGATCTCCAGCTTGATCAGGTTGCCCTTCAGGTAGACGGAGAGCGGGACGACGGTCAGCCCCTTGAGCTGGGTCTTGCCGAAGAGGCGCTCGATCTGGCGGCGTTGCAGCAGCAGCTTGCGGTCGCGCTCCGGCGG
>DASPJI010000663.1:0-4584 GCA_035628695.1 Thermoanaerobaculia bacterium
CCGGACAGCTCGTCAACCGGCCGGTGCCGCAGCTCCTCGGCGCCGACAACGGCCAGCGCCTCGTCGACGGCGGCGAAGTCCTCCCGCCGGGGGGAGACCTGCAGCCTCGAGAGGTGGGGGTAGCGCCCGAGGAGCACCACCCGTTCCACGTCCAGCGGCACGCGGTCCGGCCGGATCTGCGGGACGTAGGCGACGCGGCGCGCCAGCTCGCGTCGCGAGAGGGTGGCGAGGCCGTGGCCGTCCAGGACGACCTCGCCGGCGGTCGGGCGGAGCAGGCCGGTGAGCACCCGCATCAGAGTGGTCTTGCCGGCGCCGTTGGGCCCAACCACTACCAGGCACTCGCCGCGCTTGACTTGGAGATCGAGCGGCCCCAGCACCGGGCGGTCGTCCGGCGACCGCCAGGCGACGCCGCGGGCGGCGAGGAGCGGCTGGCTCACGGCCGATCCCCCCCGCGCAGCAGCGCCTCGCGCATCTCCTGATAGAGCCGGGGGAGGCGCGGCCCCGGGGTGACGACGTAGTCCCCGCCGAGGACGGAGACGCGGCCGTCGCGCACCGCCGGCAATCCCGGCAGGCGCGCCCAGTCGCGGGTCAGCGCCGCCATCGACGGCGGCGGCAGCGCGTCCGAGCGGACCTCGAGGATGACGTCCGGCCCCCGCGCCACCACCTCTTCGAGGTTGATCTGCGGATAGCGGGTCGGCGCGTCGGCGAAGACGTTGACCGCCCCCATCCGGGTGAGTAGCTCGTCGTAGAACGTCCCCGGGCCGGCCACCAGGACGTCCGCCAGGCTCCCCGGCCGGCGGCCGATGGAGACCAGCACCTGGGGAGAGCCCGGCACCGGGTTCGGCGCCAGCCCCTCCTGCCACTCGGCGAGCAGGCGCCGCCCCTCCTCCGGCACGCCGCAGCGGTTCGCCACCTCGGTGAAGGTGCGCGCCACGTCGGCCAGGCCGTCGTTGGGGAGATAGAGGGTGTCGACCCCGAGGCTCTCGAGACGGTTCCCGAGCTCCTGCTCGCCGGGAGCGAGGAGCGCCAGGTCCGGCTCGAGCGCCACGATAGCCTCCAGGTTGGGGTCCATCACCCCCCCGAGCCGCGGCAGCGACCGCACCTCGGGGGGATAGGTGCTGTAGTCGTCGACCCCCACCACCCGGTCCCCCAACCCGAGGGCGAAGAGGGTCTCGGTGAGGTTGGGCGCCATGGAGACGATGCGCCGCGGCGCCCGCGGCGCGGGCGCCTCCTCCCGGCACCCCGTGAGGATGGCCGGAAGGAGGAGCGCTGGCAGGAGGGCCGGGAGGACCGGCCTCAGAAGTCGAATGCCACCCCTCCGATCCAGGTGCGGCCCGGGCTGGGGAAGCCGAGCACCTCGTCGTACTCCTCTCCAGCCACGTTCTCCACCCTGGCATAGGGGGAGAGCCAGGACAGCGCCTCGTAGCGCGCCGCCAGGTCGACACGGGTGAAGCCCTCGTTCTCGGCCCGTCCGAAGGTGATCGGGTCGACGTCGGGGCGCGGGCCGACGTAGCGCCCCACCAGGTTGAGGGCCCAGGGGCCGGGGCTGGCGGTGAGCACCAGGTTGGCGCTCCGCTCCGGCCGGCGCAGCAGCGGCAGGCCGGTCGCCTCGTCCTCGGCGTCCATGTAGGTGCCGTTCAGGCGGGCGGACCAGACGCCACGCCGGTAGCCGGCCTCGGCCTCCACCCCGCGGCTGCGGGTGCGGCCGACGTTGATGTTCCGGAAGCCGACGAAGTCGAAGTCGATGAGGTTGCGCTGGCGGTTGTCGAAACCGGTGAGACCGAAGCGCCAGCCGCCGGCCTCGTGCTCGAGGCCCAGCTCCCAGCTCTCGCCGGTCTCCGGCTGCAGGTCCGGGTTGCCGCTGCCGGGGAAGAACAGCTCGCCGAGGGAGGGGGCGCGGAACGCCTCGCCGTAGCTCACCCGCAGCCGGGTGCCGCCGCCGAGCTTGACGACGGCGCCGCCCCGGAAGCTGGTCTGGCCACCGTAGACGTCGTTGTCGTCGCGGCGCACGCCGCCCTCGAGGCGCAGCGGGCCGCGCCCCCAGCTCCCCTGGCCGAACACCGCCCAGGTGCGCTGGCGGCTGCCGTCCAGGTTGGTGCCGAACACCGACGAGTCGGTCACCTCCAGGCGCTCGGCCTCGGTACCGGCGGCGATCCAGAGATCGTCATCCACCCGCCAGGTGGCCACGGCCCGGCCGCGGAGCCCCTCCGACTCGGTGTCGGTGGCGGTGAAGCCGAACGGGTCGTCGGGGTCGCGGTAGGAGGAGTCGAAGAGGGTCTGCGAGAGCTGGGCCTCGACCTCCCACCGTCCGAGGTCGGCACGGAAGGGGACCGCCAGCTCGCGCTCCTGCCAGGAGATGGTGCGGTTGGGCGTCGCGATCCCGCCGGAGAGGGGGATGCCGGTCTCCGAATCGTTGGCCCGCGCCATGACGCCCAGGCTGATGCCGGGAGAGAGGGTCCAGAGGGAGCGGGCGACCAGCTCCTCGCTGTCGAAGTAGTCGTTGTCGAGCACCCCCTCGCCGCGCCGCAGGTGGCCGGTGACGTCGACGCGGGCGCGGCCGAAGTCCCAGCCGGAGGCGAGGCCGCCGCGGGCATAGCCGTTCTCCCCCCCTTCGAGGGTGATCCGGCCGCCCTGCTCGGCGCCGGTCAGCACCTGGACGACGCCGCCCAGCGCGTTGCCGCCGTAGAGGGCGCTGAACGGGCCGCGCACCACCTCGACGCGGGCGACGCCGTCGGTGGAGACGAGCTGCCAGTTGGCGCCGCCGAAGTAGGGATCGTTGAGCGGGATGCCGTTCCACAGGAGCAGGGTCTGCTCGGACTCGGAGCCGCGGGTGAACAGGGAGGTCTGCTGCCCGGGCGAGCCGGACTGGGCGACCATGAGCCCGGGGACGGTGGAGACCACCTCGGAGAGGGTGTCGGCCTGGCGGGCCTGGATCTCCGCGGCGTCGATGACGGTGGCCGAGGCGGGGATCTGGTCGCGGTCCTCGGCGTCGAGAGAGGCGGTGACCACCACCTCGTCGGCGAACGTGGGGGCGGCGCTGCCGGTGGGGGATGCCGGAGTGCCCTGCTGGGTACTCTGGGCGAAGACCGGGATTCCGCCCCCGAGGATCCCGATCCACAGAAGGATGAGGCGCATGTCGTGCTCCTTCGCTGGAAAGCGCGACGCCCCACCGGGAAGGGTGGGGCGTGGGAGCAGGGGACATGCGGCGGGGCATGGCCGACGCGCCCGCACCCGCACCCCGCGGGAGGCGTCGGACGGTTCGGCAGGTCTCCTGGCTTCCGGATCTCCCTACTCCCGGGCCTTCCCACACGAGCAACCACGATGGTGATCCACCCGTGCAGTGGCGTACTTCCGGTTTCGTTCCCGGTTACAGTGGCGGGGGCCGCGCCGGATTTGCACCGGCTTCCCTTTGAAGACGCCGCCTCCCCTGGGGAGGCGGGATGTCACCGCACCGTCGAGTCTGTCAAAGAGGAGCCCTCCCACGGCGGGAGGGCTCGGAGGATCAGTCTAGCTCGGGGAGAGGCCGGTTGGCTACTGCCGGCCGGCTATTGCCGGGTGGCTACTGGGACGAGGGGCCGCCGGAGTAGGGGCTGATCAGCGCCCCCGGGATGCCCTGGGTCTCGCCGGGCTCGACGAACTGGTCGATGCTGTAGTTTTCCTGCGACTGGCGCTGGGCCTCGACCTGGCTGATCGTCTGGTTCAGGTTCTGGATGGCCTGCTGGAAGCGGGCCTCAGCGGCCGAGACCGGCTGCTGCCCGTCGGCGCCCGCGGCGGCCGCCTCCGGGTCCTCGGCGTCGTTCGGCGACCAGCCGATGGCGACGGTGGTGGCGTTGATCCGCACGCCGAAGCCGCTCTTCTGGCTGCTGGTCTCCACCTTCTCGATCTGGTCCTTGGGGACCCCGATCCAGTTGCCGACCTCGGTCAGCAGCAGGACCATCGAGGAATCCCAGCTCGACTCCTGCGGCTGGTAGGCGGACTCCATGACGGTGCCGTTGTTGAGCGTCACATAGAAGATGTCGGCCGCCGCCGGCGAGGCGAGCAGCGCGAGGACGGCGAGAGACGGCCAGACACGAACCAGGGACCGCGCCATGGAAGACCTCCTGCGGCAGAGACCGCATTGAATGACTGCTATGAGTCTAGCACGTGTGGGCGCGAAATTGCTCTCTGAAGAGGTTGGCCCCGCCGTGCGCCGGATGGCGGAGCGCCGGCGCCTCGACACCGAGGGCGGCCAGGGCGGCCTGGGCGGTCCGTCCGACGGCCAGGACGCGGGCGCCGCCGACCGTCTCCAGCAGCCGCTCGAGCACATGCCGGTTGGCGGCGACGAGGCTCCGCTCGGGCGTCCTGTTGCTGAGCGGGCCGGCCGCTCCCCAGGGGTGCCAGGGGAAGGTGTTCCATAAGAGGGCCCCGTTCGGCTCTCCGCCCAGGACGCCCCAGACGATGCTCCCGGACGGCTCGAGCCAGAGCGCCGGGTTGCGGCTGGTGGGCTGGAAGTCGCCGTCCGCCGCCCACGGCAGCCGGCAGGGTCCGCCGCCGGCGAGCTGGCGCTCGCTGGTGAACGCGATCCCCGAGAAGCGCCCGCCGCGG
>DASPJI010000664.1:0-2778 GCA_035628695.1 Thermoanaerobaculia bacterium
GGGAAGATCGAGGTGCTGGCGGAGTTCTTCGGCGGGCAGGGGACGATCAACGTGCCCTGCTGGTCGCCGGACGGCCGCAAGATCGCCTTCATCTCCGACCGCACCGGCGAGGAGGAGGTCTGGCTCGTCGACCAGGACGGCGGCTCCAACACGGACAAGGGGGCGAGCCAGCCCGAGCAGCTCACCCGCGGCGGCAAGGCCATGCGCTACGCGCCGGAGTGGGCCCCCGACGGCAAGCGCATCGCGTTCGGTGACAAGGACGGCAAGCTCTACGTCCTCACCGTCGCCGACCGCAAGCTCGTCGAGGTGGCGGACGAGCGGCACGGCACCATGCAGGACTACGTCTGGTCCCCCGACGGCGGGCATCTCGCCCTCAGCCTGGCGGACGACAACCTCACGCGCTCCCTGTGGATCTGGAGCGTGAGCGATGGAAAGCTCCGGCGGGTCACCGATGAGCGGTTCGACGAGTTCAACCCCACCTGGGACCCTCAGGGGAAGTACCTCTTCTACCTGAGCAACCGGGACTACTCCCCGCAGGCCGACTTCTTCGACTACAACTACGCCATTGTCCGCAACACCGGCATCTATGCCATGGCCCTGCGCCGGGACGTGGGTCACCCTTTTCCGCCCGAGAGCGACGAGGTCACCCTCAGCGAGGAGGAGAAGAAGGACGAGGCGGAGAAGAAGGAAGGCGCGGAGGGGAAGGACGCGGTGAAGCCGGCTTCGGCCGTCCGCATCGACTTCGACGGCCTCTCCGGCCGCGTGGCCCGCGTGCCCGTCCCCTTCGGCAACTACAGCGGCCTGGCCGCCAAGGACGGGCATCTGCTGTACTTCCGGGGAGGAGCCTTCTTCTTCGACGGCAGCTCCGACGACACGGTCCTCCAGATCTTCTCCATGAAGGACCGCAAGGAGACCACCCTCGCCGAGAAGGTGGACGGCTACTCCCTGTCGCAGGACGGCGGCAAGGTGCTGATCGTGAAGGAGGGCGGCCACCATCTCCTGGATGCCACTCCCGGCGGGAAGGACTCCGGCAAGCCGATTTCAACCGCCGGGCTGGTGGTGGACCGGGTGCCGGCCGAGGAGTGGGCCGAGGTCTTCGACGAGGCCTGGCGCCGCTACCGTGACTTCTTCTATGTCGAGAACATGCACGGCTACGACTGGGAGGCGCTGCGCGAGCAGTACCGGCCCCTCCTCGCGCACGTCGGGCACCGCTCGGACCTGAACTACATCCTCGGCGAGATGATCGGCGAGCTCAACATCTCCCACGCCTATGTCGCCGGGGGCGACTTCCAGCTCCCGCCGCGCCCCCGGGTGGCCCTGCCCGGCGCCCGCTTCGAGCTGGACAAGGCCGCCGGCCGCTACCGCGTCACCCGGATCTTCAGCGGCGAGAACGAGGAGGACCTCTACCGTTCGCCGCTGACCGAGCTGGGGGTGGACGTCCGTCCGGGTGACTACGTGCTGGCGGTCGACGGCATCGATCTGCCGGCGAACGACAACCCCTACCGGTTGCTGCGCCACAAGTCGGGCCAGCCGGTTCGGCTCACGGTCAACAGCCGGCCCAGCTATGAAGGGGCACGCGAGGCGATCTTCCAGCCGGTCTCCAGCGAGGCCAACCTGGTCTACCTCCAGTGGGTGAAGGCCAACCGCGAGCGGGTGGACAAGCTGAGCGGCGGCCGGGTCGGCTACCTCCACATCCCCGACATGGGGGGCGACGGCCTGCGGGAGTTCATCAAGGCGTTCTATCCCCAGCTCCGCAAGGAGGGTCTGGTGATCGACGTCCGCAGCAACGGCGGCGGCTTCGTGTCCGCCATGATCCTGGACCGGCTGCAGCGGGTCCTGCGGTCGGTGGACTTCTCCCGGCTGGACGACTCCGCCCGGACCTATCCCCCTTCAGTCTTCCACGGCCACATGGTCTGCCTGATGAACGAGACCACCTCGTCCGACGGCGACGTCTTCGCCGCCATGTTCAAGCAGGCGGGCCTCGGTCCCCTGATCGGCAAGCGCACCTGGGGTGGCGTCGTCGGCATCACCGGTCACGGCCCGATGATCGACGGCGGCCAGATCAGCGTCCCGGAGTCTGGCTCCGCCAGTCCCGACGGCCAGTGGATCATCGAAGGGCACGGGGTCGACCCGGACATCGAGGTCGACAACGACCCGAAGTCGCTCCTGGCCGGCCGCGACCCGCAGCTCGAGCGCGGGGTGGCGGAGGTGTTGAAGGCGATCGAGAAGGAGCCCCGCAAGCTCCCCGCCCGTCCTGCGCCGCCGGTCAAGACCCAGGCCGGGATGGCAGGGAGCGGAGGGTAGGGAGGCAGGGAAAAAACACGGACGACACGGACCAGCACGGATCGCGGGAGCAAGGGGGAGGTGGTGCCTCCCCCCTTGGGCGGGTGGGTGGGTAGGAAGCGGGGGAGGTCGAGGAGGGGGTGTTTGAGCCTCTCCTCTACTGGCACCCCTCCCCCGCGCACGTCCGCAGCCGGCCCAGGCGGCCGGCCAGGTCCGCTCGGACGTTCGCCAGGGCGGGGTCGGCGTGACGGCTCTGGAGCTGCCGGGGGTCCCGCTCCAGGTCGTAGAGCTCCCGGCCGCCGTTCTGGTACTCGACGTACAGCCAGCGGTCCGTCCGCACCCCGGCGTAGGTGACCTGGTTGCGGTTGCGGCTGAAGCCCTCGACGAGGAGCGTCCGGTCCTTCCCCGCGTCCGGATTCTGGGCCAGCTCGATCAGCGAGCGGCCGTCCAGCTTCCGGCTGGCACTGGTGCCGGTGAGCTGCAGGATCGTCGGCG
>DASPJI010000665.1:0-6215 GCA_035628695.1 Thermoanaerobaculia bacterium
CTCGAGGAGTTCTACCGCGCCCGCGGCTTTTTCGGCGCCCAGGTGCTGATCCGCGTCCGCGCCGACCCGGCGTCGGGGGGCACGGCGCTCACCTACCTCATCCAGAGCGGCCCCCGGGCCACCATCTCGACGGTCGTCTTCCAGGGGGAGACCGCGCCGTTCACCCCCGCGCAGCTCGTCGAGCAGCTCGAGCAGCGGCCCGGTCGCCCCTACGACCAGAGCACCCTGCGCGAAGACGTCGACCGCCTCCAGACCTGGCTCGTCCAGCAGGAGCACCGCGCCGCCGACGTCCGGCCCCCCACGGAGAGCATCGACGCCGCGGCCAACACGGTCGCCCTCACCTATCCCATCGAGGTCGGGCCGCGGGTGACCGCTGTCGTCGAAGGGGCCGATCTGGAGGATCTGCGCCGGCGCAACCTCCTCCCCTTCCTCGGCGAGCAGGGCTTCGACGAGGCGCTGGTCACCCAGGCGGCCGGCCGCGTCCGCCGCTACTATCAGGAGCAGGGGCACTATCGCGTCCAGGTCGAGTCGCGGATCGAGGAGGAGGGGGACGAGCTGCGGGTGGTCCTCACCGTCGCGCCGGGGCCGGTCTACACCCTGGAGGAGGTCCGCTTCACCGGCAACGAGACCTTCGGCGCCGAAAGCTTCACCGACCTCATCGCCACCGCCCCGCGCGGCGCGCTCGCCCGCTTCGGCCTGGGCAGCCGCGGCCGCCTGGTGACCGAGGAGCTCGACGCCGACCTCGAGAACATCCTCGCCTTCTACCGCTGGGAGGGGTTCCCCGCGGCCGAGATCGGCCCCGCGCGGGTGGAGGAGCAGGGGTCGGAGCTGCGGGTCGAGATCCCTATCCGGGAGGGGCTCCGGCAGGTGGTCGAGACCCTCGAGCTCCGGGGTGTCCAGGCGGTCGATCCCCGGAGCCTGAGCCTCCCTCTGGAGCCCGGCGGGCCGTTCAGCCCCTCGCGCCTCGACCAGGCCCTGGCACGGCTGCGCCAGGCCTACGTCGACCGGGGGTATGCCGGGGCCCAGGTGTCGGCGCGCCAGGAATGGGACGAGGGGCGGTCACGGGTCGGCGTCATCATCGAGGCGCTGGAGGGGCCGCGCATCCTCCTCGACCGGGTGATCGTGCGCGGCAACCAGCGCACCGACAGCGACGTCATCCGGCGCAGCATCGCGCTGCGCCCGGGCGACCCGGTGAGCCAGGCTCGGGTCTATGAGATCGAGCGCGACCTCTACCGTCTCGGCATCTTCTCCAGCGTCGACGCCGAGCTCACCCTGGCCGGCATCGAGGCCTCGACCCGCGACCTCATCGTGCGGGTGCGGGAGGGGCTGCCGCGGCGGGTGGCCTACGGCCTCGGCTTCGAGTACAGCCGCGAGGACGACGACTACGGCCCGCGGGGGAGCGTCAGCTTCACCCACAACAACGTGGCCGGCCGGGCCCTCACCCTGCGCGGCGACCTGCGGGTGAGCAGCCGCCTCGGGGACGGGGGGGACGGGATCGACGTCAGCTCCCGGCTGCTCCTCGGGCAGCCCTACCTGGGGCGCTACCCGGTCCCCACCACCTACTCGCTCTTCTACTTCGATGAGAACCGGGACTTCGGCAACGTCACCCGGAAGGGGGCGCGCGTCGAGTCGCACCGCGACTTCGGCGACCGGCGCGTCGGCCTGGTCTATGACTACCGGCTGGTCGAGCTGACCGACGCCGAGGACCCCTTCCGGGCGGAGCCCGAGGACCAGGACCTCCAGATCTCCAGCCTGGTGCCCAGCTTCTTCTGGGACCGCCGCGACGACCCGCTGCTGGCGACGCGCGGCTGGAGCTCGCTCGCCCAGCTCCAGTACGCCTTCCCGTTCCTCCAGGCCGAGGGGGAGTTCCTCAAGCTGTTCGTCCAGCAGACGCAGTACCTGCCGCTCAACGGCCGGCCGCCCGCGGGCCTGGAGCAGGTGGTGGTGGCGAGCCTGCGGGCCGGCGGCATCGAGCCGTTCGACACCCTGCGGCCGGAGCTGTCCTTCCCGCTCCAGCTCCGGCGCCAGGGGCTCCCCAGCGCCGACGTCTTCATCGACGAGCGCTTCTTCGCCGGCGGCGCCACCACCCACCGCGCCTACGGCCTGGACGACCTGGGCATCCGCGGCGAGACGCTCATCCTGCGCCCCGGCGAGGACCGGGACCCCGGGAATCCGCGCAACTACTATTCGTCCGGCGGCAACGGCCTGCTGCTGTTCAACCTGGAGTACCGTTTCCCCCTCTTCGGCCCCGTCTTCGGCGGCTCGGTCTTCTACGACGCCGGCAACGTCTGGCCGGACTGGCGCGACATCGACACCGGCGACATCAAGCAGGGGATCGGCGTCGGCCTGCGCTACAACTCGCCCATCGGCCCCATCCGCATCGACGTCGGCTACAAGCTCGACCCCGACCCGGGCGAGGAAGACAGCGAGAACCGGTACCAGTTCAACTTCACCTTCGGCAACCCGTTCTAGGCCCTGAGGGCCGGTTGACCTTTGCCGCAGGGAGACGTAAACTGTTGACGGGCCGACAGCTATCCTCCCTTCCGGGGCCCGCAGCGGCTCTCCCGAACTGAAAAGGCCTGTGTCCACCATGTCCAAGACAGCCCAACCCATGCCGTTCGCCTCCATCGAGGCGGCCATCGAGGAGTTCCGCCAGGGCCGCTTCGTCATCATCGTCGACGACGAGGACCGCGAGAACGAGGGGGACCTCGCCATCGCCGCCGAGAAGGTCACCCCCGCGGCCGTCAACTTCATGGCCAAGCAGGGGCGCGGCCTGATCTGCCTCGCCATGACCGAGGAGCGCTGCGACGAGCTGGACCTGCCCCTGATGGTGCAGTCCAACACCTCGCCGTTCGGCACCGCCTTCACCGTCTCCATCGAGGCGCGCGGCAAGATCAGCACCGGCATCTCGGCCGCCGACCGCGCCGCCACCATCCTGACGGCCATCGACCCGGACACCCGCCCGTCCGACCTGCTGCGCCCGGGGCACGTCTTCCCGCTGCGCGCCAAGAAGGGCGGAGTGCTCAAGCGCGCCGGCCAGACCGAGGCGTCGGTCGACCTCGCCGCCCTCGCCGGGCTCTCCCCGGCCGGCGTCATCTGCGAGATCATGAACGACGACGGCACCATGGCGCGCGTGCCCGACCTCACCAAGTTCGCCGCCGAGCACGGCCTGCTGATGATCACCGTCGCGGACCTCATCAGCTACCGGCTGCGCCACGAGACGCTGGTCAAGAAGGTCGCCTCGCCGCGCCTGCCCACCCTCTACGGCGACTTCCGCATCCACGCCTACCGGTCGGACGTCACCGGCGACGAGAACGTCGCCCTGGTGATGGGGGAGATCGATCCCGAGGAGCCGGTCCTGGTGCGCGTCCACAGCCAGTGCCTGACCGGCGACATCTTCGGCTCGGCGCGCTGCGACTGCGGCCCGCAGCTCGAGCAGGCGCTGGTCACCATCGCCGAGGAGGGGCGCGGCGTCCTCCTCTATCTCCTCCAGGAGGGACGCGGCATCGGCCTGATGAACAAGCTGCGCGCCTACGAGCTCCAGGAGCAGGGGCACGACACCGTCGAGGCCAACGAGCGGCTCGGCTTCCGGCCCGACCAGCGCGACTACGGCATCGGCGCCCAGATCCTGCGCGACATCGGCGTCCGCAAGATGCGGCTGCTGACCAACAACCCCAGCAAGTACATCGGCCTCAACGGCTACGGCCTGGAGATCGTCGAGCGCGTGCCGCTCGAGGTGCCGCCCACCGAGAGCAGCCGGGCTTACCTCAAGACCAAGCGCGAGAAGCTCGGCCACCTCCTCAAGCTCGTCTGAGGCGGCCGGGCGCTTCCCTTGAAGATCCTCCTCGTCACCTCGCGCTACCCCTGGCCGGCCCGGCGCGGCGACCAGATGCGGGCCTTGCAGATGCTCGACTTCCTCTCGGGGGAGCACGAGGTGACGCTGCTCGCGCCGGCGCCGGGGCCCGACCTGCCGAAGCCGCCGGCCGCGGTCGCCTACCGCATCGAGCACTACCAGCCGGAGCGCGGCGTCGCCTTCGTCCAGGGGATGTCGCGCGCCGTGCTCGAGCGGCTGCCCCTCCAGACCGGGCTCTTCTACCAGCCGGACCTCGGCCGCAAGCTGCGCGAGCTCGCCCCCAAGGCGGACCTCGGCATCCTGCAGCTCGTGCGCCTCGCCTCCCACCTGGAGGACTTCGGCAAGACGCCGATCCTGGTGGACCTGATCGACAGCCTGTCGCTCAACTTCTCGCTGCGCGCCGACGTCGACCGGCTCTGGCTGCGGCCGGCGCTCCGCCTGGAGGCGCGGCTCCTGGCGCGGGCCGAGCGGCGCCTCTGCGAGCACGCCGCCGGCATGATCGTGGTCTGCGAGCGAGACCGCCAGGCGCTGGTCAACCGCCTGCCGGCGGCCCTCGCGGCGAAGATCGGCGTGGTGCGCCTGGCGGTGCGCGAGCGCCAGTTCGCCCCGCCGCCCGAAGGGGAGCAGCTCCGCGCCCCCGGCGACGAGGGCCCGATCCTGGCGATGACCGGCAACCTCGGCTACTTCGTCAACGTCGACGCCGTCACCTGGTGGCTGCGCGACGTCTGGCCGACGCTGCGCCACGTCCGCCCCGACGTGCGGGTGGTGGTGGCGGGGGACCGGCCGGCGCGGGCGGTGCGGCGGGCGGTGGAGACGGCCGGGGTGCGGCTGCTGGAGTCGCCGCGCGACATGCGCTCGGTCATCTCGCAGGCGACGCTGTCGCTCGCGCCGATGCGCTGCGGCTCGGGGGTGCCGATCAAGGTGCTGGAAGCCTGGGCGGTGGGGGTGCCGGTGGTGGCCTCCCCCTGGGCGGTGGCCGGCACCTCGGGACGCCAGGGGGAGGATTTCCGGCTCGTCGGCCAGCACCCGGTCGAATGGGTGACCGCCGTCCACGAGCTGCTGGAGGACCCCGCCGCCCGTGAGCGCCTGGCCACCAGCGGCCGGCAGCGCCTCGCCGCCGACTACTCGCGCGACCTGGCGCGCCGCCAGCTCCTCGGCGTCATTCAGTCCCTGGGGCTCGCCGCCGCCCCGGGCGTCTCCGCCGCCCCCCTCCCCCGCCTCGCGGCCGAGTAGCCGCCGCGCCCGGCAGGGGGAGCTCCTGCATGATGGTCTTACATGATAAGATCCCATCATGCCCGCTCCCTCCAAGATCTCCGTCGTCACCGAACGTGGACAGGTCTCGATTCCCGCCGAGCTGCGCAAAGAGCTCGCCCTCGAAAAAGGCCGCCGCCTGCTCTGGGAGAAGGTGGGCGACAGCGAGCTGCGAGTCGTGATCCTGCCGGAGCCCGAGCGCCGCGGCGCGATGGCAATGCTCGGCTTTGCTCGGCGGCTCGATCCCACCCGCCGCCGGACCGAGGACTGGATGGAGGAGCTGAGAGAAGGCGAATCCTGATGGCCTGGGTCGTCGATACCTGCATTCTCATCGACGTCTTCGAGGATGACCCCCGGTTCGGCAGGCACTCCGCCCTGACGCTGGATGCCTGCGCCGATCAGGGACTCGTCCTCTGCCCGGTGACCTACACGGAGATGGCCCCCGCGTTTCGGGGCGACCTGGGGCTCCAGGACGAGTTCCTCACCGGGATCGGCATCGACTTCCGGCAGGAGTGGTCGTGGGCCGACACGCTCCGCGCCCACCGGGCCTGGCACGACTTCATCCGCAAGAAGCGCTCACGAGAGCTGCCGAAGAGGCCTCTCGCCGACATCCTCATCGGCGCCTTCGCCACCCGCCACGATGGCCTGATCACCCGCAATCCCGCCGACTTCGCCGCGGTCTTCCCGGATCTCGCGCTGAGGGATCTGTTCCGCGAGTAGCTTTCCTGTCGGGAATGACGAGGGTCCGTCGGGTTGACCCTGGAAACTTGTCGGGAAAGGCCCCTCATGATAGCCTCCGCGGCGCCTCGATGTCGGGAGTTGCTGGTGAATTGTCGGGAATGAGCCCGAATTCCCGACAGATGAAGAGGGTCGAACGGCTGGTGAACAGGGTCGAGGCGTTCGACCCTGTTCATTTGTCAGGAATGAACAGGGTCGCATCGCCTTCGAGCCCGGTTTCCCGACAAACGGACGGCAAGATGCGGGGAGAGCAGGCACGGGAGGAGTCGTGAGGACGAAATCGGCGTTGACGGTCCAAGAGGCTTTCGCGCGGCTGGAGGCGCAGGCGGCATCGCTCCAGGAGAGGGCGGCCTTTCATCGCGTGCAGGAGGAG
>DASPJI010000666.1:0-2101 GCA_035628695.1 Thermoanaerobaculia bacterium
CAACTACGGCTGGCGGGTGATGGAGGGCACCTCCTGCCTCGGCCGCGGCTCCTGCCCGGCGTCGGTGCCCGGCTGCAACTCGCCGGCCTACACCGGGCCGCTCGTCGAGTACGACCACACCGGCGGCAACTGCTCGGTCACCGGCGGCTACGTGTACCGCGGCGGCGCCATCGCCAATCTGCAGGGCACCTACTTCTTCGGCGATTTCTGCAGCGGCACGGTCTGGACCCACCGGCGCCTCTCCGGCACCTCCTCCGAGATCCGCCGGCTGGAGGACCGGGTGCAGCAGCTCGTCACCTTCGGCGAGGACAGCCAGGGGGAGATCTACGTCGCCGCCCTCAACGGAGCGATTCATCGAGTCACCGGCGAGGCCGCGCCCCCGCCGCCGCCCCCGCCGTCCTCGGACAGGGTCGGGGTCTACGAGCCGGCCACCGCCCGCTTCCACCTCAAGGACCGGCTCATCACCGGCCCGGCCGACCGCGTGGTGCGCTTCGGCAGGGGCAACAGCCCTTGGCGCCCCCTCGCCGGCGACTGGAATGGCGACGGCACGGACACCATCGGCCTGTACGACGCCCCCCGGGGCCTCTTCCGGCTCAAGAACACGCTGACCGGCGGCAACGCCGACGTGCTGCTGCGGCTCCGTCTGCCCGCCGGCCCCAACCAGAACGCCATCCCGGTGGCCGGCGACTGGGACGGCGACGGGCGCGACGGCGTCGGGCTCTTCGGCTCCGCCACCACCTTCTATCTGAAGGACACCGTCGACGGCGGCGACTTCGACGCGGTCTGCGGGTTCGACCTGCTGGGCCGGCCGCCGGCCCAGTACCTCCCCATCGCCGGCGACTGGGACGGCGACGGGAGGGACTCGATCGGGCTCTACCGGCCGGCGACCGGCACGTTCCTCCTCGCCGACGGGTGCGCGGACCAGGAGCCGGAGCTGGAATTCCAGTTCGGGTCCGGCGGCCGGGCGCTCCCCCTGGCCGGCGACTGGGACGGCGACGGACGCGACGGCATCGGCCTCTACGATCCGCGCAACGGCGCCTTCGCGCTGAAGAACGAGCCTGGAGGCGGCGCCGCGGACGTCAGCTTCCGGATCCGGCCGCGCCCCCGCAATGGCGCTCCTCTGGCCGGTGCCTGGTAGGTGAAGGAGTAGAATCGGGCCCCTATACGTGGAGGAGATGCCATGAAGGGAATGCTCGCCGGTCTCGGGGCCCTGGGCCTCGCGCTGCTCGCCGCCGCCCCGGCCACGCCGGCGCTGGCGGCGGAGACGTACGACCTCATCCTGCGCCGTGGGACGATCTATGACGGCGGCGGCGGCAAGCCGTTCACCGGCGACGTGGCCGTCCGCGGCGACCGAGTCGCCGCCGTGGGCGACCTGGGGGATGCCAAAGGCAAGGTGGAGGTGGACGCCGCCGGGCTCGCCGTCTCTCCGGGCTTCATCAACATGCTGAGCTGGGCCACCGAGTCGCTGATCGTGGACGGACGGGGGCAGAGCGACATCCGGCAGGGGGTCACCCTGGAGGTGATGGGCGAGGGTTGGTCCATGGGGCCGGTCAACGCCGCCATGAAGAAGGAGGCCCTGGAGGAGCAGGGGGACGTCAAGTTCGACATCCCCTGGACCACCCTGGGTGAGTACCTGGATCACCTGGTGAAGCGCGGCATCGCCCCCAACGTGGCCTCCTTCGTCGGCGCCACGACGCTGCGGGTGCACGAGCTGGGCTACGAGAACCGGCCGCCGAAACCGGAGGAGCTGGCGCGGATGCGCAAGCTGGTAGCCCAGGCCATGGAGGAGGGGGCGCTGGGCGTGGGGTCGTCGCTGATCTACGCTCCGGCCTTCTATGCCAAGACCGACGAGCTGGTGGCCCTGTGCGAGGAGGCCGGCAGGTACGGGGGGATGTACATCTCCCACATGCGGAGCGAGGGCAACCGGCTGGTCGAGGCGGTGGACGAGCTGATCACCATCGCCCGCCGGGCCAAGGTGCCGGCGGAGATCTACCACCTCAAGGCGGCGGGCAAGTCCAACTGGGGCAAGCTCGACCAGGTGATCCGCAAGGTCGAGGAGGCGCGGGCCTCGGGTCTGCGCATCACCGCCGACATGTACAAC
>DASPJI010000667.1:0-11269 GCA_035628695.1 Thermoanaerobaculia bacterium
CCCGCGTCTACCAGCAGGTCTTCGCCACCTTCCCCCTGGTGCGGCGCTGGGAGCGCGAGGAGTACCGGCTGGGCCCCGAGCTGCGGCTCTACCGCATCCCCGATCCCCCCGATTGCGGTCCTCCCGCCGATCTACCCGCGACGGCGGCCTTCGTGCCGGACGGCAGCATGCGCCCGCGGCCGAAGCGGCCCATCGAGTACACGGTGGACGGCCAGTGGTCCGCCTTCAAGGGGTGCTTCGACGCCGGGACCTACCGGGTGACGGTGCGCGGGGAGCCGACGGGGCCGGGGGAGCTGGAGGTCGCCGCAATTTCCGGTGGGGGTGGCCCAAGGCTGGGGCGGGGACCCCTGGATGCCGCCGCGGGCCGGGAGGTCCGGCTGCCGCGGCGGGGGAAATATCTCTTCTACATCTACCTCCCGGTGGGGAGCCGGGTGCGGGGGGTGACGGTTACAGCTTCATCCCCTCCAGCTCGTCGATCCGCTCCCTGACCAGGTCGAAGCCGCCCTGCCAGAAGGCGGGGTCGGTCATGTCGATGCCGGACTCGCGGAGGATGGCCTCGGGCCGCGCCGAGCCGCCGTAGGCCAGCAGGCGCAGGTAGCCGGGCTTGAAGGCCTCCCCCTCCTCCTGGAAGCGCCGGTAGAGCGCCAGCACCAGGAGCTGGCCGAAGCTGTAGGCGTAGCAATAGAACGGCGTCTGGTAGATGTGGGGGATGCTCAGCCACTCGTAGCGGAACTCCGGAGCGACCTCGACGCTGTCGCCGAACTGCTCCCGGAGCTTCTCCACGTACATCTCGGTGATCTCCTCCACCGACTTGCCGGCCATGATCGCCTCGTGCGCGTCGCGCTCGAAGAGGACGAAGTAGGCCTGGCGCAGCACCGTGGCGTAGACGTCGTCCACCGACGCCGCCAGCAGCTCGCGGCGGACGAGCGGGTCGCGCTCGTCGCGCAGCAGCCGGTCGGTCATCAGCATCTCGCCGAACACCGAGGCGGTCTCGGCCAGGGGGAGCGAGGCGTGCTGGGTGAGCACCGAGTGCTTCTCGGCCATCATGCTGTGGATGGCGTGCCCGAGCTCGTGCGCCAGCGTCGCCACGTCCCGCATCTTGCCGGCGAAGTTCACCAGCACCCAGGGGGTGTAGCTCGGCAGTACGGTGAAGCAGAAGGCGCCGCCGCGCTTGCCCTTGCGGATCTCGCTGTCGACGTGGCTCTGCGCGAACACCCGCTCGGCCTGCTCGGCGAACAGGGGGTGGAAATCCTCGAAGGTGTCGAGCACCGAGCGCACCGCCTCGCCGTAGGAGATCTGGCGGTCCGAGGCGGCGAGCGGCGCGTACAGGTCGTAGCGGCGCAGCCGCGGGAGGCCCAGCCAGCCGGCCTTGAGCCGGAAATAGCGCTGGAAGAGCGGCGCATTCTGCCGCGCCACGTCGAGCAGCACCTCCACCGCCCGGTCCGGGATGTCGTTGTCGATGTTGCGCACCGAGATCGCCGACCGGTAGCCGCGCAGGCCGACGTTCTCGTCATGCCAGTCGCGCACCCGGTTGACGTAGATCTGGCCGAGGATCGGCGCCTCCTGGGCATAGACCCGGTACAGCTCCTGGTAGGCCGCCTCCCGCAGGTCCGCCCGGGGCGAGAAGGCGTAGCTCATCAGCGCGTCGCGGGTGAGCTTCTTCTCCTCGCCGTCCACCACCAGGGTGTACTCCAGCCGGTTGGTGAGCATGGAGTAGAGCGTCGTCACCGCCGAGATGCCGTTGTCGTCCTTGATGTTGATGATCTGTTCCGACTTCTCGTCCAGCGTGTAGGGCTTGAGCCGGCGCAGGTCCTCCAGGTAGTGGCGGTAGTCGGCGTGCTCGGGCGCGGTGGGCAGCAGCGGCTGCGCCTCCTCGTCGGTCAGGCTCCGCCACCAGAGGGTGAAGAAAAGGCTGCGGTTGGACGCCTGCGTCGAGACCTGCCGTACGCGGTTGCGGAAGGTCAGCGCCCGCTCGCTGGCGGTGTCGGCGTAGAACCAGAGGGAGGAGTAGCCGGAGAGCCGGTTCATCGCCTCCACCAGCCCCTCGTAGAGGCGCAGCGCGTCGACCAGCTCCCGCGGGTCCATCCCCGGCCGCAGCAGCTCCCGCCGCGACTCCAGGGCGCGGACCGCGTCCTCGATCTCGGCGAAATGCCGGGCCAGCGTGGCCTCGTCGGCCTGCGGGACCAGCTCCGTCAGGTCCCACTGGCCCACTTCATAGGTCGTCTTCGGTTCGGTGATCACGGTCATTTTCGTCAGTTCCCCGGGTCGCTTGGGTTGTCGGTTCCCGTTGTCGATTCCTGCAAACGGGGCAAGGCCTCGGCCCAGCCGGTTATTGTAGCCGAGGCGCGGGTACGATCACCGTCGCCACCCCCGCGCCGCTGGCCGTTTGATTGAACGCCGGCAGATCCTGGCTCCAGATCGCCTCCAGCTTCGCGAGCTCCTGGTCGATCGCCGCCACCAGCTGGTCCCTCACCTGGACCGCCTGCGCCGTGGGACGGTAGTCGCCCGTGCCCGCCGACGCCGCCACGCCGGCCAGCTTGTCGGTCAGCCGGATCGGGAAGTTGAGCGGGTCCTGCGAGCTCCGGTTCCGCGTCTGATAGAGCGCCTGCTCGACCGCCGTCATCTTGCCGTCCAGCGCCTTGGCCGCGGCGAGGACCTCCTTGGAGCCCTCCGCGGAGTCTTCCGCGGAGCCGGCGCCCAGGCGCTTGCCGAGGTCGTCGAGCTGCGCCCGCACGTCGCGGATGCGGCGGATGGCGTCGTGGGCCTCGGTGAGCTTGTCCCGCGTCGACCGCAGGAACTGGAGCTGCGCCTCGAGGTCTTCCTGCGTGGCCGCCGAGCGCGGGTCCTTGCGCACCTCGAAGCGGGCGGTCTGAGGCTCCTGGGCGCCGACGGTGAGGCGCACCTGGTACTCGCCGGGGACCGCCATCGGCCCCTGGAGCTCGTTGTTCCACAGGACCATGCCGGGGAACTTCTCGGCCCTGGGGTAGCGCAGGTCCCAGACGAAGCGGTTGAGCCCCGCCCGAGCCGTGACCTCGGGGTCCTTGTCGTCCTCGTCCTCGTCGCCCGCGTCCTCCTCCTGGCTCTTCTCCTCGCCGGCCAGCGAATCCGCCTGGCCGGGAAGACCGGTCTCCGGCTCCCCCGCCTCCGGCAGCGCGGGAGCCGGCTCGCCGGCCTTCGCCTGCGCGGCCTTGGGGTCCGCGGCCTTCGCCGGGGTGGCGAAGGAGCGGATCAGCTTGCCGTCGCGGTCGAGGAACTCGAGCTTCACCTCGGTGCCGGGAGCGGGGGCGTCGCGCAGCCAGTAGCCGACCACGGCGCCGGCGGGCGGGTTCGTCCCCTGGCCGGCCGGCGCCTCGCCGTTGCCGGCGCTCGACAGCCGGTAGACCGGCTCCGGCGCCAGCAGGACCACCGGCCGCTTGGCCGCCTCGGCGGTGAGCTGGCGCAGCGGCGTCAGGTCGTCCAGCACCCAGAAGCCGCGCCCCTGGGTGGCTGCGATCAGGTCGTCCCCCTTGATCGTCATGTCGGTGACCGGCACGATCGGCAGGTTGAGCTGCAGCGGCTGCCAGCGGCCGCCGTCGTCGCGCGACACGTAGACCCCGCGTTCGGTGCCGGCGTAGAGCAGGCCGCGGCGCCCCGGGTCGGCGCGCACGACGCGGGTGAAGTGGGACGGATCGATGCCGGCGTCGATGCGCGTCCAGGTGGCGCCGTAGTCGGTGGTGCGGTAGAGGTAGGGCCGGAAGTCGTCCAGCTTGTAGCGGGTGGCCGCCACGTAGGCGCCCCCCTTCTCGAACGGGTGGGGATCGAGGCTGTTGATCATCGCCCACTCGGGTAGGCCGCGCGGGGTGACGTTCTTCCAATTCTTCCCGCCGTCCCGCGACACGTGGACCAGGCCGTCGTCGGAGCCGGCCCAGAGCACCCCCGGCTCGAGCGGCGACTCGGCGGCGGCGAAGACCGTGGCGTAGTACTCGACGCTGGTGTTGTCCTTGGTGATCGGGCCGCCCGACGGGCCGAGCTTCGACTTGTCGTTGCGCGTCAGGTCGGGCGAGATGCGCCGCCAGGAGGCGCCGCCATCGAGGCTCTCCAGCAGGTACTGGCTGGCCGCGTACAGCTTCTTCGGGTCGTGCGGCGAGAAGAAGAGCGGGAAGTTCCACTGGAACCGGTGCTCGAGCTCGGCCGCCCCCCAGCCCATGGGGTTGTCCGGCCACGGGTTGACGTCGCGCAGCGCCCCGGTGCGGTGGTCGAGGCGGGTGAGGAAGCCGCCGTAGGAGCCGCCGTAGACCACCTCGGGATCGGTGGGGTCGGCGACCACGTGGCCGCTCTCGCCGCCGGCCGTCTCCTGGAAGTCGGCGGCGCCGATCCCCCCCTCGGCGCCGCGGCTGGCGATGCGCAGCGCGGTGTTGTCCTGCTGCGCGCCGAGGATGCGGTAGGGGAAGTGGTTGTCGGTCGTCACCCGGTAGATCTGCGCCGTGGGCTGGTTGTCCTGCGGCGTCCAGGTCTTGCCGCCGTCGGTCGAGACATTGGCGCCGCCGTCGTTGGTCTCGATCATCCGCGCCGGGTCCGCGGGGTCGATCCACAGGTCGTGGTTGTCGGCGTGCGGCGTGCGGATGGAGGTGAAGGTCTTGCCGCCGTCCTTGGAGTGGTGGAAGCGGACGTTGAGCACGTAGACCGACTCCTCGTCGGCCGGGTCGGCGTAGATGCGGGTGTAGTACCAGGCGCGCTGGCGCAGGTCGCGCTTGTCGTTGGTCCGCTTCCAGGTCTTGCCGCCGTCCTGCGAACGGAAGACGCCGCCGTCCTGGGCTTCGATGATGGCGTACAGGTTCTCCGGGTTGGTGGGGGAGACGGTGACGCCGAAGATGCCCACCGTCCCCTGGGGGAGGCCGGGGTTGCGGGTCAGCTCGGTCCAGGAGTCGCCGCCGTCGATCGACTTCCAGAGGCCGGAGCCGGGGCCGCCGCTCTCGAAGCCCCAGGGCAGGCGCCGCACCCGCCACATGCCGGCGTAGAGGACCCGCGGGTTGGTGGGGTCCATGGCCAGGTCCACCGCGCCGACGCTCTCGTCGACGTAGAGGAGCCGCTTCCAGGTCGCGCCGCCGTCGGCGGACCGGTAGACGCCGCGCATCTCGTTGGGGCCGAAGAGGTGGCCGAGCACGGCGGCGTAGACGAGGTCGGGGTTCTTGGGGTGGATGCGGACGCGCGAGATGTGCCGCGAGTCGGCGAGCCCCACGTGCTTCCAGGTCTTGCCGGCGTCGGTGGACTTCCACATGCCGTCGCCGTGCGAGACGTTGCCGCGCACGGTCTTCTCGCCGCCGCCCACGTAGACCACGTTGGGGTCCCACTCGGAGACGGCGACGGCGCCGATGGAGCCGCCGAAGTAGCCGTCCGAGACGTTTTTCCAGGTCCGCCCGCCGTCCAGGGTCTTCCACACGCCGCCGCCGGTGGCGCCGAAGTAGTAGACGTCGCGCTGGCCCGGAATCCCGGCAGCGGCCGCCGAGCGGCCGCCGCGGTAGGGGCCGACCTCGCGCCACTGCAGGGCGGCTTCGAGGCGCGCCGGGTCGAGCGGGTTCCTCTCTGCAGCCTTCTCAGCGGCGGGGGCCGAAGCCGCTCCCCAGAGCAGGACGGGGAGCAGGGCGAGGAGCGGGAGCCGCGTCAGGCGGCGGATGGCGGTGGGCGGCATGGGATCCCTCCTGGAGATTGATCATCGTACGTCACGAAATACGAACGGCCTGCCGGAGCAGGCCGATTCGCACCACCTTTCCCGCGGCACCGCCGGAGCGGGGCGGGAGAGCCCAGACCTACGGGTAGTCGTCCAGCTTCTCGAGCGGCAGGCCGCAGGGGTAGAAGAGGTTGAACACCGGCTGCTCGATGAGCTCGGCGAAGTGGAGGAGCAGCGGTCCATACTTCTCGATGCCGGACTGGCCGTTCTCGATCTCCTCGTACTCCTCCTTGGAGATCTCCAGCCCTTCGGCCATCTGCTCGACCGTCTTGCCGCGCCGCTCGCGGTGCTTGCGGATCAGCTCGGCGGCCTGCCCCTGCTTGGTGTCGGCCGACTTGCCGCTGTCGGCCAGCAGGCGCGACGTCGGGGTCTCCAGCTTGATGGCCACCTTGGCCAGCAGCGGGCCCCACTTCTCGGCGGGAGAGCTGCCCGCCTCCATCTCACGGTACTCGTCTTCGGACAACCCGAGCTTGCTCGCGGTGTCTTCGAAAGAAAGCTTCTTGCGCTCTCGTTCTTTTTTCAGTACGTCTCCGAGTTTCACGGTCCCCTCCTTGTAACGTTGAAACGGCCCACGAGCTTCGTCGCTCCCCGGGGCACGAGAGAACCCGCCCGGGGCCGATTGCCTCATCGATTGGGCGCCGGGATGCTAGCACAGGGGGGGCTGTTTGCTCTAACCAAACGAGAGCCGGGCTGCTTTGTCCCGCTTTCACCCCCTGGTGATACCTTTATCGGAGGGTGAGCTGTCCATTCGCGGATCGCCCTGAATTTTTCAGATATTCATAAGGCCCACGATCTCAAGGAGCTCTGTATCTTGAGCCAGGATTTACGGAAGTCAGGTGTTCTCGATGGCGTGCGGCAGGGGGTGCTCTCGGCCGTGGGGAGTACGCCCATCGTTCGGTTGGAGAGGGTGTATCCGGACCTCGAGTTCCGGCTCTATGGCAAGCTGGAGGCGCTGAACCCGGGCGGCAGCATCAAGGACCGGCCGGCGCGCGCCATCCTGGAGGAGGCGCTGCGCACCGGCGAGGTGAACCGGGAGACGGTCATCATCGAGTCGAGCTCGGGCAACATGGGGATCGGGCTGGCCCAGGCCTGCTGCTACCACGGCCTGCGCCTCATCTGTGTGGTCGATCCCAAGTCGTCGCGGCTCAACCTGCAGATCCTGCAGGCCTATGGCGCCGAGATCGACTTCGTCCCCGAGCCGGATCCGGCCACCGGCGAGTTCCTGCAGGCGCGCCTCAACCGCGTCCAGGAGCTGCGGCGGATCCACCCGAACTCGTTCTGGCCCAACCAGTACGCCAACGCCAACAACTCGGGGTCGCACTACCGCACCACCATGCAGGAGATCGTCGACACCCTGGGCCGCGAGGTGGACTACGTGTTCTGCGCCACCAGCACCTGCGGCACCGTGCGCGGCTGCGGCGAGTTCGTGCGCGACCACGGCCTGTCCACCCAGGTGGTGGCGGTGGACGCCAAGGGGAGCCTGATCTTCTCCAGTGAGCAGGGCAAGCGCCTCTTCCCGGGCATGGGCGCCGGCCTGCGGCCGCCGCTGTGCGACATCGACCTCATCCACCAGTGCGTGCTGGTGAGCGACCTGGAGTGCGTGGTCGGGTGCCGGCGCCTGGTGCGGCGCGAGGGCATCCTCTCCGGCGCCTCCTGCGGCGGCGTGATCGCCGCCGTGGAGCAGATGCGCGACAAGATCCCGGCGGGCTCCACCGCCGTCCTCGTCCTGCCGGACCGCGGCGAGCGCTACCTCGACACCGTCTACTCCGACGAGTGGGTGCTCGAGCACTTCGGCGACGTCTTCAACATGTTCGAGAGCCCCTTCACGCCGTTCGAGGAGAAAGCGTCGTCATGCGCCCCGGCAGTGTGCTGATCCTGCGCGGCGACGAGATCGACGCCCTGCTCACCGGGCACGAGCTCGAGATCCTCGAGGCCGTGCGTCAGGCCTACATCATCCATGGCCGGGGGCAGAGCTCGCTGCCGCACTCGCTCTTCCTGCGCTTCCCGAACGACGACCTCAACCGCATCATCGCCCTGCCCGCCTATCTCGGCGACGGCTTCGACCTGGCGGGCATGAAGTGGATCGCCTCGTTCCCCGGCAACCTCCAGCAGGGGCTCGCCCGCGCCTCGGCGGTCCTCATCCTCAACAGCGCCAGGACCGGCCTGCCGGAGGCGATCCTCGAGTCGTCGATCATCAGCGCCCGGCGCACCGCCGCCAGCGCCGCCCTCGCCGCCCGGACGTTCCGGCAGGGGCAGGCGACGCCCGCCGCCGGCTTCATCGGCACCGGCGTCATCAACCTGGAGACGGTCCGCTTCCTCTCCCGCGCCGTGCCGGACATCGAGCGCTTCGTCCTCTTCGACCTCGACCGCGAGCGGGCGGCCGCCTTCGCCGACAAGGCGCGGGCGGTGCTCCCGGAGGGCTCGAAGGCCGAGATGGTCATCGCCTCCGACCAGCGCGAGGTGCTGCGGAGCTGCCCGCTGGTGGCGTTCGCCACCACCGCGGTCAAGCCCTACGTCTCGGACCTCTCCGACTGCGCGCCGGGCACGACCATCCTCCATACCTCGCTGCGCGACTTCACCCCCGAGGTCATCCTCGCCGCCGACAACGTGGTGGACGACGTGGACCACGCGGTGCGGGCGTCGACGTCGGTGCACCTCGCCGAGCAGCAGGTGGGGCACCGCGCCTTCCTCCGCGGCACGCTGGCCGACATCCTGGAGGGCCGGGCGCCGGCCAAGGCGAACCCGGACCAGCTCACCATCTTCAGCCCCTTCGGCCTCGGCGTCCTCGACCTGGCGGTCGGGCAGATGGCGCGGTCGCTGGCCCTTGAGTCCGGCCAGGGCACTGTGATCGAATCGTTCCTGCCCACCACCGGAGTCTGAAACGATGCCAAGAGTCCTGATCGCCGACCCCCTCTCGGAGGCCGGTCTCGCCCTGTTGCGCGAGGCCGGCGTGGAAGTCGTGGAGCTGGGGACGGGCGACCGCGCGCGCCTCCTCGATCTGGTGGAGGATGCCGACGCCCTGCTGGTGCGCAGCCGCACCAAGGTGGACGCCGAGCTGCTGCGCGCCGGCCGCCGCCTCAAGGTGGTGGGCCGCGCCGGCATCGGCGTCGACAACGTCGACGTCGCCACCGCCACCGAGCTGGGCATCCTGGTGATCAACGCCCCCACGGCCAACCTGATGTCGGCCACGGAGCACACCTTCGCGCTGCTCCTCGCCCTCGCCCGCAACGTGCCGGCGGCGGACGCCTCGATGAAGGCGGGGGAGTGGGACCGCAACCGCTTCGTCGGCACCGAGCTCCAGGGGAAGACCCTGGGCATCATCGGCCTGGGGCGGATCGGCCAACGGGTGGCGGCGCGCGCCAAGGCGTTCGAGATGAACGTCGTGGCCTTCGACCCGTTCCTCGACCCCGACCAGGGGCCGCGGCTCGGCGTCGACCTGCTCCTCCTGGACGACCTGCTGCGCCGCGCCGACGTGGTGACGCTGCACACGCCCTACACCGAGCAGACCCGGGACCTGCTGAACGCGGCGCGCATCGCCCTGATGAAGCCGGGGGCGCTGCTGGTCAACTGCTCGCGCGGCGGCGTGGTGGACGAGGCGGCGCTACTCAAGGCGCTGGAGTCGGGGCACCTGGGCGGCGCGGCGCTGGACGTCTTCGCCGACGAGCCGCCCAAGGATCTGAGCCTGGCTGGGCATCCCAAGGTGGTGGCGACCCCTCACCTGGGCGCCCAGACCGCCGAAGCCCAGGAGCGGACCTCCACCGAGACCGCCCAGATGGTGCTCGCGGCGCTGCAGGGCTCCTACGCGGTGACGGCGGTCAACCTGCCGTTCCGCAGCAGCGGCGGCAGCCGTGGCGAGCCGTACCTGCGCCTCGGCGAGCAGCTCGGGCGCCTCAGCTCGGCCCTCCTGCGCAGCCCCTTGAAGCGGGTGCAGGTGGACCTCTGGGGGATCGACGAGGGGCTGCAGTTCCCGCTGACGCTGGCGGTGCTCAAGGGGGTGCTCTCGCCCTTCCTCGGCACCGCGGTGAACTACGTCAACGTCGAGCGCCTCGCCCAGAGCCGGGGCGTCGAGACGGTGCGGGCGGCGCACGGCGAGCCCGGCGAGTACCCGGCGCTGATCGGCGTCACCCTCCACGGCTCAGATGCCGGCGCCGACGGGCGGGTGGAGCTGGCCGGGACGCTCTTCGGCGACCGCCAGCCCCGGGTGGTGCGCTTCGGCCGCCAGCCCCTGGAGTTCCGTCCCGAGGGCAAGCTGCTGATCCTGCGCAGCTTCGACGTCCCCGGCAACGTCGGCAAGGTGGGGACGCTGCTGGGCGAGGCGGGGGTCAACATCGCCGACATCCACCTCGCCCGCAAAGACGGCGAGGAGGACGCCTGGACCATCCTCCGCCTGGACGAGGAGCCGCCGCAGAGCCTCCTCGAGCGCCTCGCCGCCCTGCCGCAGATGCGGCGCGTCCACCTGGCCGACCTCGGCCGGGCGGGCGAGCCGGCGTAGGCCCTCACCCCCCCGGCCCCTCTCCCGCCTCCCCATCCCCCACCCCGGGAGAGGGGGAGGCTCATTTCCCGCTATCATTGCCCCGTTATGGCTGACGAGAAGAAGAACGACATCCTCGAGCTCGCTCCCGAGACCCGTCTGGCGGAAGAGGAGGTCCAGCAGGGCGGCTTCTTCAAGAAGCTGAAGCGCGGCCTCTTCATGACCCACACGGAGATGATCGAGAAGATCTCCTCCGCCGTGGCGGGCAAGGTCGCCCTGGACGAATCCACGCTCGAGTACCTGGAAGAGGTCCTGATCAGCGCCGACCTCGGCGTGGACACCTCCCTCGAGCTGGTCGAGCGCGTCCGCAAGAACGCCCTCGCCGAGCAGGTGGGCGATCCCAAGCGCCTGCGCAAGATGCTGGCCGACGAGATGGCCGGCCTGCTCTGGGAGCTGCCGAAGGCGAAGCCGCTGGGCCGCGGCCCCACCATCACCCTGGTGGTGGGGATCAACGGCGTCGGCAAGACCACCTCCATCGCCAAGCTCGCCCGGCGCCACCAGATGGCCGGCGAGCGGGTGCTCCTGGCGGCGGGCGACACCTTCCGCGCCGCGGCCATCGAGCAGCTCTCCCTCTGGGGGCAGCGCCTGGGGATCGAGGTCATCAAGCAGGCCCAGGGCTCGGACCCGGCGGCGGTGATCTACGACGCCCTCCAGGCGGCGAAGGCGCGCGACATCGATCAGCTCTTCATCGACACCGCCGGGCGCCTCCACACCAAGGACCACCTGATGGCCGAGCTGAGCAAGATCAAGCGGGTCATCGACCGCGAGGCCGCCGGCTGGAACCGGCGGACCATCCTGGTGCTCGACGCCACCACCGGCCAGAACGCCCTCGCCCAGGCCCGCACCTTCTGCCAGGTCGCCCAGGTGGACGGCGTGCTGCTCGCCAAGCTGGACGGCACGGCCAAGGGGGGCATGGCGGTGGCGGTGGCCAAGGAGCTGCGGCTGCCGGTGCTCTACCTCGGAGTGGGGGAGAAGGCCGAGGACCTGGTGGATTTCCGGCCCCGGGAGTTCGCTGCTGCTCTCCTCGAGTG
>DASPJI010000668.1:0-18117 GCA_035628695.1 Thermoanaerobaculia bacterium
ACGGCTACCGGAGCGCGCCGCTGGTGGCCGCGATACTGGGTGTATTCAAGGCCGGTGCCGCGTACACCATCCTCGATCCCGACTACCCGGCGGGCCGGCTGGTGGACTACGTGAACCTGGTGAAGCCTCAGGGTTGGGTTCGGATCCCTGCGGCGGGCCTGCCGCAGGTGGAGCTGGAGGAGGCCCTGTCTGCCCTGCCTCTCCGCTGCCGGCTCGATCTCGAGATGAGCGAGGAGGACTGCGCCGCTCCGGACCCACTGGCGGCGCTGCCGTCGGACGAGCCCGGTGTCGACGCCGGCGTTCTGGTCGGCCCGGACGACATAGCCTATATCTCGTTCACCTCCGGCTCGACCGGAATGCCCAAGGGGATCCTCGGCCGCCATGGTCCGCTGACCCACTTCCTGCCCTGGCAGACGGATACGTTCGGGTTCTTCGAGGACGACCGGTACAGCATGCTGGCGGGCCTCTCCCATGACCCGCTGCAGCGGGAGATCTTCACCCCGCTACAGCTCGGGGCCACGGTCTGCATCCCCGATCCCGCCGAGATCGGTACGCCCGGCTACCTGGCGCGCTGGATGGCGCGGGAGCGGATCACCATCGCCCATCTGACGCCGGCCATGGGGCAGCTCCTGGCCCAGGGGAATCAGGGGGACGTCCTCCAGAGCGAGCCACCTGTCCTCATTCCGACCCTGCGCTACGCCTTCTTCGTCGGCGACGTGCTGACCCGGCGTGACATCGAGCGGCTCCGCCGCTTGGCTCCGGCGATCACCTGCGTCAACTACTACGGCTCGACGGAGACCCAGCGGGCCGTGGGGTACCACGTCATCGAGGAGGGCGGTGGAGGAGATGACGAGAGGCTCGGCCGCCAGATCGTACCGCTCGGCCGCGGCATGCAGGACGTCCAGCTCCTGATCCTCGGCTCCGCCGGTGAGCTGGCCGGCGTCGGCGAGTTGGGGGAGATTGCCGTGCGCAGCCCCCACCTCGCCCGCGGCTACCTGGGAGACGAGGACCTGAGCCGATCGAAGTTCGTAGTCAATCCCTTTACCGGCGAGGCAGGGGACCGGCTGTACCGCACCGGCGATCTCGGCCGCTACCGTCCCGACGGCCTCGCTGTGTTCTCCGGCCGCGCCGACCTGCAGGTCAAGCTGCGCGGCTTCCGCATCGAGCTGGGCGAGATCGAAGCGCTGCTGGGCCGATTCCCCGGGGTACGCGAAGCCGCCGTCATCCTGCGCGAGGATCGGCCCGGGGAGAAGCTCCTGGCGGCCTATGTGGTGGCCGAGGACGGCCGCGAGCTCCCGCTCGACGAGGTGCGCCGGCTCTTGCAGTCGCGCCTGCCCGCCTACATGGTGCCGGCCGCCCTCCTGCAGCTTCCCGAGCTGCCGCTCACGCCGAACCGTAAGCTGGACCGGCGCGCTCTTCCGGCGCCGCTGTGGAGCGGCGGCGGAGAGGTGGCGGAGGACGAGCCGCTCACGCCGCTGGAGGAGCTGGTCGCCGGCGTCTGGCGCGAGGTCCTGGGAGTGCCGAGAGCGCGGCGGAGCGACGATTTCTTCGCGTTGGGAGGGCACTCCCTGCTGGCCACCCAGGTCCTGTCGCGGCTCGGCCACGCGCTGGGCCTGACACTGCCGATCCGGGCGATCTTCGAACATCCCACGGTCGCCGCCATGGCCGGTCACCTGGAGCGGCAGCTGCGCGAGCGCAGTAGCACGGGTGCGCCGCCGGTGGTGCGGGTATCCCGCGACCAGCCCCTGCGGCTGTCGTTCGCCCAGCAGCGGCTGTTCTTCCTCTATCGTCTGGAGCCGGACAGCGCCGCCTTCAACCTGCCGACGGCCCTGCGGCTCACCGGCGAGTTGGACGTCGCCGCCCTCGCCCGGAGCTTCACCGGGCTCGTGGCCCGGCACGAGTCGCTCCGCACCCGCTTCCGGCAGGACGGCGGTGAGCCGCTGCAGGTCATCGATCCCCCCAGCCCGGTACCGTTGCCGCTGGCGGACCTGAGCGGCCTGCCGGTGTATGTGGCGGGTATCGAGGCGCGGCGGTTGGCGTTTCAGGAGGCGCAGCGGCCCTTCGACCTCGACCGAGGCCCGGTCCTGCGTGTCCTGCTGGTCCGCCTGGGGAGCCTCGACCACACGCTCGCCGTCACCATGCACCACATCGTCAGTGACGGCTGGTCGCGCGGCATCCTGGTGCGGGAAATGACCAGGCTCTATCAGCTGTTCTCCCAGGAGCGCGACCCGGAGTTGCCACCCCTGCCCTTCCAGTACGCCGACATCGCTGCCTGGCAGCGCGACTGGCTCCAGGGAGACGAGCTCGAGAGTCAGGTGGCCTATTGGAAGGAGCGGTTGGCCGACGCTCCGGAGGTGCTCGCCCTGCCGCTCGACCGCCCCCGCCAGGCCGGCTCCCCGATGCCGTGCGGCGTCGAGAGCCGGGGTCTCCCGGCGGCGCTCGGCGAGCAGCTCGAGGCGCTGAGCCGGCGCTCCGGTGTCACGCTTTTCATGACTTTGCTCACTGGATTCACAGTCCTCCTTCATCGGTACTGTGGTCAGGACGATGTGGTCGTAGGAACGGATGTCGCGAATCGAAACCGGATCGAGAGCGAAGGAGTCATCGGGTTTTTCATCAATCAGCTGGTCCTGCGCACCGATCTGTCGGGAGATCCCAAGTTCATGGAGCTCCTCGATCGGGTGCGGGAGACTACTCTCGGAGCGTATCTGCACCAGGATCTGCCGTTCGACAAGCTCGTGGAGGTCTTGAAGCCTGGACGAAGCCTCGGCCATTCGCCTCTGTTCCAGGTGAAGTGCACCTTGCAGAACGTCCCACGATCCACGCTGAGCCTGCCGGGGTTGGGAATCGAGGCCGTCGAGGCCCATCGCGGCAAGGCACAGATCGACCTTTTGTTGAACCTGTTTGAAATGTCTGGGGGCGTTCGCGCATCCATGGAGTACAACGCCGATCTCTTCGACGCACCGACTATCGCGAAGATGCTGAGCGCCTACGAGCTCGTGCTGAGCACCGCCGCCTCCAGGCCGGAAGCCCGGGTCAGTGAGCTGCTGGAGGTTCTCGCCGCAGCGGACAGGAGCCGCCGGGTCGAGAAGGCGAAGAGCTTCGACGACACCTTCCGCAGCCAGCTCAGGGGGGCGGGCCGGAGGCGGTCTGGACAGGCGCAGCCTCCCACGGCGATCGGCGAAGCGGATATGGATCTGCGTGAGGAGAAGAGGAGCACATGAGCGAAGCGATCATCGGAGGTTTTCAGTTGTCGCCGCTGCAGCGGCGGGTCTGGTCGCTGCAGGAGCGTGACTCTGGGCAGCCTTATCGAGCGCTCTGCCTCCTGCGGATCGACGGCGACCTGTCGCGGGAGCGCGTCAAAGCGGCGGTGAGGACGGTCGTGGCGCGGCACGAGATCCTCCGTACCGGATTCGAGCGGTTGCCGGGCATGCAGCTCCCGTTGCAGGTGATCCGGGATGGCGCACCGTTGGAGCTGGAGCCGCCGGACCTGCGGGGCCTTTCCGCAGAGGAGCGGCAGGCCGGCCTGGCCGGCCTGTGGGAGGCGGCCCAGCGGATGCCCCTGGATACGGACGGTGGCTCTCCCTTGGTCTGGTCCCTGGTCCCCCTCGGCTCCCGAGAGCACGCCCTGCTCCTGGCGGCTCCGGCCCTCTGCCTAGACACCGCGGGCCTGCGCGCTCTGGCAGCAGAGGTTGTTGGAGCCTGCGGGGACGGCTCTCCGCTCGATGACGATGAGGTGCAGGAGCCGGTCCAATACGCCGACTATGCCGAAGTCCTGGACAACCTCTTGGCCTCTGAGGAGGCGCGGGAAGGGCTCGAGTACTGGCGCCGGCTCGACCTGTCGAGCCTGAACGATGCGAGCCTTCCCTTCCTGCGCCGGCCGGCCGGCGCAGAGCGGATCGAGCCGGCGTCGATGCGCGTCCGCCTGCCGCGCGGCGTGGCGGAAGGGGCCGATGCCCTGGCTCGGCGGCTCGGCGTCGAGCCTCGCGTGGTCTACATGGCGGCCTGGAGTCTGGTGCTCGGACGCCTGACCGGCCGTCTGGCGATCACGCTGGGGGTGGCCTACGATGGCCGTCGCTACCAGGAGCTGGCGGGGGCCCCCGGCCTGTTCGCCCGTCACCTGCCGGTGCAGTGCGGCCTCGAACCCTCCAGGACTGTCTCCGCGGAGCTGGAGCGCATCGCGGAGGCCACGGCCGAGCACCGGGATTGGCAGGACTGCTTCGACTGGACCGCCCTCGGCCTCGCGGGCGATGGCACGGCGCCGCCGTTTTTCCCCTTCTGCTTCGAGCTCGAGGAGCGCGCTCCGCTGGCAGAGGCTGGTGGGTTGCGCGTCGAGAGGCTGCGGCAGAGCGTATGGGCCGACCGGTTCCAGCTCAAGCTCACCTGCGTGCGGGAGGGCGCCGGCATGACGGCGGAGCTGCAGTTCGACGCGGCTGTCCTCTCAGCCGCCGCGGTCGGCCGGCTGGCCGCCCAGCTCGCTCGCCTCCTCGAGAGCGCCATCGAGAACCCCGGACAACCCATCGGCGCTCTCGATCTCCTGGCCTCTTGGACTGCTCACGAGTTGCTGGTGGAAGACAACGACACCGCCCTCGAGTTGGGGGCCGACCGCTGTCTCCACGAGTTGGTGGAAGAGCAGGTGGCGAAGACCCCCTCGCACACCGCGGTGATCTTCGAGGGGCAGGACCTGACCTACGAGGAGCTCAACGTCCGGGCCAACCGGTTGGCTCACGCGCTGCAGCGGATCGGAGTCGGGCCCGACGTGCGGGTGGCCGTCTGCATGGAGCGCGCGCCCGAGATGGTCGTCAGCCTGCTTGGCATCCTCAAGGCGGGCGGTGCCTACGTCCCACTCGATCCTGGCTACCCCGCGGATCGCCTGGAGCTGATGTTGGGCGATAGCGGAGCGGCGCTGCTCCTCACCCAGGAGCGTCTGCTGCCGGTTCTGCCGGAGAGCGGCCTGCCCCGTATCTGTGTCGACGGCGAGGCGGAGCTCCACTGGGAGGAAGGCGCCGAGAACCCGCGCGTGCCGGTGGAGCCGCGGAACCTGGCCTACGTCATCTACACCTCTGGATCCACAGGCCGTCCCAAGGGGGTGATGATTCCCCACGCCGCAATCAACAACCGCCTCCTATGGATGGGCCGGCGCTTCGGATTGGGCGAAGGGGAGCGGGTCCTACAAAAGACTTCGTTCAGCTTCGACGCGTCGGTATGGGAGTTGTTCCTGCCGCTGCTGACCGGCGGCATCGTGGTCCTAGCGCGGCCGGGTGGGCAGCAAGACAACGCCTACATGGCGCGGACCATCGCCCGGGAGGGCGTTAGTGTCCTTCAGCTCGTCCCGTCCATGCTCCGCCTGTTCCTGGAGGAGCCCGAGGTGAACGCTTGTGGCTCGTTGCGCCACCTGTTTTGCGGCGGCGAGGCGCTGTCGCGCGACCTGCAGGAGCGCTGCTTCGAACGTCTGGACGCCGAGCTGGTCAACCTCTACGGCCCGACGGAAGTCTCGATCGACGCCACCTACTGGGTCTGCGGCCGCGGGAGCGACCTGCCCCTCGTCCCTATCGGCTCACCGCTGTCCAACATCCGCGTGCTCCTGCTCGATGCCGAGATGCGCCCGGTACCGTTTGGCGCCACCGGTGAGGTCTGCGTCGGCGGTGCCGGTCTGGCGCGTGGCTATTGGGGTCTGCCCGGGACTACGGCCGAGAAGTTCGTGCCTGATCCTTTCGCGCCGGAGCCTGGCGGCAGGCTCTATCGCACCGGCGACCTGAGCCGTTTCGTGGCTCCGGGCGTGGTGGCGTTCGCGGGGCGCGTCGATCACCAGGTGAAGGTGCGGGGCTTCCGCATCGAGCCGGGAGAGATCGAGGCGGTGCTGCGCAGCCACGAGGCGGTGCGCGATGCGGTGGTGGTGGCGCGCAAGGACGCGGCCGGCGACCACCTAGTCGCCTATGTGGTGCCGCGCGAGACCGACTCGCTCTCCGATCTGAGGCGGTGGCTGGGCGAGCGCCTGCCCGAGCACATGGTGCCGGCGTTCGTTGTCGAGCTTGCCTCCTTTCCCCTGCTGCCCAACGGCAAGGTGGACCGGGCCGCCCTGCCGGCTCCGGAGCCGGAGCGGCGGAGCGTCGAGGCCTATCTCGCCCCCCGCACGTCCACGGAGGAGGTGCTGGCGACTCTCTGGGAGGACCTGCTGGGCTGCAAGCGGGTCGGGGTCCATGACGACTTCTTCGACCTGGGAGGACACTCCCTCCTCGCCACCCAGCTCGTCTCGCGTTTGCGCCAGGGTATGGGAATCGAGCTGTCGCTGCGCGCCATCTTCGAGACCCCGACCCTGGCTGGCTTGGCCACCGAGGTGGACCACGTCCGGCGCGGAGGGGAGACCTCAGAGGCTCCGCCGATCCGGCCGGTGCCGCGAGACCGCTCCCTGCCGTTGTCCTTCGCTCAGCAGCGGCTCTGGCTCCTCGACCGCCTCGCGCCGGGTAGCGCTGCTTACAACCTGCCCATGGGGTTGCGCCTGGAGGGGCCGCTGCAGGCGTCCGCCCTGACGCGTGCCTTGTCCGAGATCGTCCGCCGCCACGAGGCCCTGCGCACGACCTTCGCCGAGTTGGACGGTGAGCCGGTCCAGTTGATCGCCGCCCCGGCGCCGTGGCACCTCCCCGTGATCGACCTGGACGCCCTGCCGGTGGAACGCCGGGAGGGTGTCTCCCAGGAGCTCACCCGTGCCCAGGCGCGCCGCGGGTTCGACCTGGTGCGTGGCCCCTTGTTGCGCGTCCTGCTGCTGCGCCTCGGACCGGGCGAGCACGTGCTGCTCGCCACCCTTCATCACATCGTCTCCGACGGCTGGTCTACCGGCATCCTAGTGCGGGAGCTGGCCCACCTCTACGAGAGGGCCGTCGAGAGACAGCCGACGCGATTGATGGAGCTGCCGGTCCAGTACGCCGACTTCGCCGTCTGGCAGCGCGGCTGGCTGCAGGGTGAAGTCCTGGAGGCTCACCTCGACTACTGGCGCCACCAACTCGGCGCTGAGATCCCGGTGCTGCAACTCCCCACCGACCGGTCGCGTCCAGCAGTGCAGACCACGCGCGGAGCGGTCGAGGCAGAGTGGCTGTCGCCCCGGCTGACGAATGAGCTGGAGAGGCTGAGCCGCGGAGAAGGGGTGACCCTCTTCATGACGCTGCTGGCGGCCTTCCAGGCGCTCCTGGCCCGCTACAGCGGTCAGTCGGACATCGTGGTGGGCTCGCCCGTGGCCAACCGCCACCGTCTCGAGATCGAGAGCGTCATCGGCTGCTTCATCAACACACTGGTGCTGCGCACCGACCTGTCAGCCCTCGGCAGCTTCCGCGAGCTGCTGGGGCAGGTACGGGAGGTGGCGCTCGGCGCCTCGGCCTTCCAGGGCTTGCCCTTCGAGAAGCTGGTGGAGGAGCTGCAGCCGCGACGCGACCTCAGCCGTTCGCCGCTGTTCGACGTGCTGTTCATGCTGCAGAACGTGCCCTTCGAGCAACTGCAGCTGCCCGGGCTCACGCTTTCGCCGATGCGGGTGGATGCCGGCAGGGCGCCGTTCGATTGGACCCTCTCTCTGGCGCCGACAGAGCGCGGGCTCCTCGCCTCCCTGGAGTACAACCGGGACCTGTTCGATGCTGCTACGGCCGCCCGGGCGCTACGCCATTACGAGCGCCTTCTCACTACCTGGACCCAGACTCCCGGCGCGGACGTCTGGGAGACGCCCCTTCTTTCGCCCGCCGAGGAGCACCAGGTCAGGACCGAGTGGAACCGATGGGGCGACGGGTTCCCCACCGGCGTCGGCGTTCACCAGTTGATCGCGGACCAGGCGCGACGTACGCCGGAGGGCGTGGCCGTGGTCTTCGAGGGAGAGGTGTGGACCTACCGCGATCTCGCGGACCGCAGCGCCGCGGTGGCGCGCCGGCTGCGCGCCCTGGGGGCCGGGCCCGGCGCCCTGGTGGGCCTGTTCGTCGACCGCTCCGCCGGGATGGTGGCTGCGCTGCTGGGGACCTTGGAGGCCGGCGCCGCGTACGTGCCCCTCGATCCCGCCCAGCCGCGCGAGCGCCTCGCCCTGATGCTGGAGGAGGCCACTCCCGCCGTGATCGTCTCCCAGGACCATCTGCGCGGGGATCTGCCGCCGGTCGGCGCGCCGGTGCTCTTCCTCGAGGAGATCGGGGAGGGTGAAGATTCCGGCGGTGTACCGGTGCCGGCCTTCCAGCCTACGGGGGACGAGCCCGCCTACGTGCTCTTCACCTCCGGCTCCACGGGCCGGCCCAAGGGTGTGCAGGTGCCGCACAGGGCGCTGGTCAACTTCCTCTGCTCGATGCGCGAGTGCCCCGGCATCCACTCCGGGGATGTCTGGCTGGCCGTCACCCCCATCTCCTTCGACATCGCGGGGCTCGAGCTTTATCTGCCGCTCCTCGCTGGCGCCCGCGTGGTCCTGGCAAGCCGCGAGACCGTGGTCGACGGCGCCCGGCTGCTCTCCCTGTTGAGAGAGTCCGGAGCGACTGTCATGCAGGCGACCCCGGCCGGGTGGCGTCTGCTGCTCGAGGCGGGCTGGGGGAGCCCGGATCTGACCGTGCTCTGCGGCGGCGAGGCGTTGCCGCGACAGCTCGCGGAGGATCTCCACGCCCGCGCCCGGGAGGTCTGGAACCTCTACGGCCCCACCGAGACCACCATCTGGTCGACGGTGGAGCGGGTGAAGCCTGGAGCCGGCACGGCCGCCGTCGCCATCGGCCTGCCCATCGCCAACACCCAGGTCCACGTGCTCGATCGGGCGCTCCGCCCGGTGCCGGCGGGGCTCGCTGGCGAGCTCTGCATCGGCGGTGTGGGCTTGGCGACCGGGTACCTGCGGCGCCCCGACCTGACGGCGGAGCGCTTCATCCCTGATCCCTGCGGCTCTGATGCCGGGGCACGTCTCTACCGCACCGGTGACCTGGCGCGCCGCCTAGCCGACGGCCGGCTCGAGTACCTGGGACGGCTGGACCACCAGATCAAGGTGCGCGGTTTCCGTATCGAGCTCGAGGAGATCGAGGCGGTGTTGGCCAGACATCCGGAAATTCGCCAGACCGTGGTGCTGGCGCGCCAGGACACGCCGGGAGAGCCGCGGATCGTCGCCTACCTGGTGGGGGACGGGGTGGTGAACGACGCCGGGCTGCGGACTTTCCTCAAGGATCGGCTGCCTGACTACATGGTGCCGTCCGCGTTCGTCCGGCTTGCGGCGCTGCCCCTCACGCCAAACGGCAAGATCGACCGCCGCGCGCTGCCTCCACCACCGGCCGAGCGTGGCGGCGACAGCGCGCTGCCCGCGACTCCAGTGGCGGAGGTCCTGGCGGGGCTGTGGACCGAGCTCCTCGCGGTCGATCCTATCGGGCTCCACGACGACTTCTTTGCCCTCGGCGGGCACTCGCTGATGGCGGCACGGCTGATCGCCCGCGTGCGGGAGACCTTCGGCGTCGAGCTGTCCCTGCGCCGGGTGTTCGAGGCGCCTACGCTCGCCGCCCTGGCCGCGGCCGTGGACGCCGCTCTGCAGGAGGGTAGGGGAGCGGTGGCACCTCCTTTGCGGCGCATGCCTTCACTAGCTCGGGAAGGTGGAGCACCCCTCTCCTTCGCCCAGCAGCGGCTCTGGTTCATCGACCAGCTCCAGCCCGGCAGCCCGGCCTACAACCTGCCGGTGGTGCTCCGCCTGAGTGGCGACCTTGACGTCGAGGCGCTGCGGGAAACCCTGGCGGAGATCCTGCGACGCCACGAGATCCTGCGCACCGTCTACCCGATGGCGGAAGATGGCGGGCCCCGGGTCACCGTCTCCAGTGAGGTGGGGCCGGCCCTGTCCGTCCTCGACCTGCGGCCGGTGCCCGCCGGTGAGCGGGAAGGGGAGGCGCTCCGCCTCGCCCGGGCCGAGGTGCGACGTCCATTCGATCTCGCCGCCGGGCCGCTGATGCGGACCCTGTTGCTGCGCCTCGGCGAAGCCGACCACGTGGCTGTGTTCACCATCCATCACATCGTCTCCGACGGCTGGTCGATGGGCGTGCTGGTCCGCGAAGTAGGGCAGATCTATCCGGCTCTGCTCGCGGGACTGCCGTCGCCCCTGCCGGACCTGCCGCTGCAGTACGCCGACTTTGCCGTCTGGCAGCGGGAGTGGCTGCAGGGCGAAGTGCTTGCCGAGCGGACGGCTTGGTGGCGGGAGCAACTCGCCGGCATTCCAGCCGTGCTCGAGCTGCCGGCCGACCGCCCGCGGCCGGCGGTCCAGAGCCACCGTGGCTCGACGCTCCCCTTCGCCCTCTCCGCCGGAGCCACCCGGGACCTCCGGAGCCTGGGCCGTAGCAGGCGGGCTACCCTATTCATGACCCTGCTTGGCGGCTTCCAGACCCTGCTCTATCGCTATACCGGCCAAAGCGACGTGGTGGTGGGTACGCCGGTGGCGAACCGCGACCGCTCCGAGTTGGAGGGGCTTATCGGCTTCCTGGTCAATACGCTGGTGCTGCGAGCCCGCTTCGAGGGTGTCCCGACCTTCGGCGATCTGCTCGGCCGCTTGCGGGAGACGGCGCTCGAGGCCCACGCTCGGCAGGAGTTGCCGTTCGAGAAGCTGGTGGAGGAGCTGCAGCCGCAACGCGACCTCAGCTACTCGCCGATCTTCCAGGCCATGCTGGCGCTGCAGAACGCCCCTGCCGAGGCGTTGTCCCTGCCGGGCCTCGAAGCCGAACCCCTTGACGCCCGGGGGAACTCCGCCAAGTTCGACCTGCTGCTGACCCTCACCGAGTCGGAGGCCGGCCTGTCCGGGTCAATGGAGTACGCCACGGACCTGTTCGAAGCCGCGACGATCGAGCGTCTGCTCGGGCACCTCCGGGTGCTCCTCGAAGGCGCCGCGGCCGATCCCGGCCTGCACGTCTCGGATTTGCCGCTGCTTACCGGCGCTGAGGAGCGGCAGGTGGTGCGGGAGTGGAACGACACCGCGTTCGCTATCCCAGACGAGTTCTGCCTGCACCAGCGCATTGAGGCCCAAGCTGGCCTGACGCCCGACGCCACGGCCGTGGTGTGGCGCGACCTGAGCCTGACCTACCGGGAACTGAACGCCCGGGCCAACCGGCTCGCCTGTCACCTGCGAGCCGCCGGAGCGGGACCCGACGGCCGTGTCGGCGTCTGCCTGGAGCGCTCGGAGGCCTTGGTGATCGCGTTGCTGGCGGTCCTCAAGTCCGGGGCCGCGTACGTCCCTCTCGATCCTGGCTACCCGGACGAGCGGCTCACCTTCATGCTGCAGGACGCCCGGCCCTCGGTCTGCATCACCGACGAGGCGATCCGGCCCCGTCTCACGGGCGCCGTGCCGCTGCTCTGCCTGGACACGCAGCGCGAGGAGGTGGCGCGGTGGAGCGGCAAGGACCTGGCCGCTTCGGCAACGCTTGATAATCTGGCCTACGTCATCTACACCTCCGGCTCCACAGGCCGGCCCAAAGGGGCGATGATCCCGCACCGCGGCATCTGCAACCGTCTGGTGTGGATGCAGGCACAGTACGGCCTCACCGGCGGCGACCGGGTGCTGCAGAAGACGCCGTTCAGCTTCGACGTTTCGGTGTGGGAGTTCTTTTGGCCGCTGCTGGCCGGCGCCTGCATCGTGGTCGCCGAGCCCGGAGGGCACC
Source organism: Thermoanaerobaculia bacterium (assembly GCA_035628695.1). GTDB lineage: Bacteria > Acidobacteriota > Thermoanaerobaculia > Multivoradales > UBA5704 > DASPJI01. Next base: position 11,616 of record DASPJI010000668.1, read on the forward strand.
GCGACAGCGCTTACCTGGTTCGTACGATCGGCGAGCAGGAGGTCACGATCCTGCACTTCGTGCCCTCCATGCTCCAAGCCTTCCTGGAGGAAGAGCATCTGGAGGCGTGTGACGGGGTGCGGCTGGTGGTGTGCAGCGGTGAGGCGCTGCCCCTCGACCTGCAGAAACGTTTCTTCGAGGTCATGGGTGCGGAGCTGCACAACCTGTACGGACCCACCGAAGCCTCCGTGGACGTCACCTATCACGCCTGCCGCCGCGGGACGCCACTGCGCTCAGTTCCCATCGGCCGCCCGATCTTCAACACCCAGATCTACATCGTCGACCCGGGCCTCCGCCCGTTGCCGGTCGGGGTGGCGGGAGAGTTGCTTATCGGCGGCGACGGCGTCGGCCGGGGTTACCTGGATCGCGCCGCGCTGACTGCCGAGACGTTCATCGCCGATCCGTTCTCCGCTGCGCCCGGGGCCCGCCTCTACCGCACCCACGACCTGGCGCGCCTGCTGCCCGATGGGGCTATCGAGTTCCTGGGCCGCATCGACAACCAGGTCAAGGTACGCGGCTTCCGCATCGAACTGGGGGAGATCGAGGCGGTGCTGGCGGAGCACCCGGCGGTGCGCGAGGCGGCGGTGATGGCCCAGCAGGGTCGCAGCGGTGCTCCTTCGCTGGTGGCTTGGTTCGTCGTGCAGGACGAGCCGCTGTCCGTCGACGGCCTGCGCGCCTTCCTGCGGCAGCGGCTGCCCGAATACATGGTGCCCACGACGTTCGTGCGGCTCCCCGCGCTCCCCTTGAACGCCAACGGCAAGCTGGACCGCAAGGTTCTGCCCTCCCTCGCGGGGGAGAGGGTAGAGCCGGGCCGCACCTATGCGGCGCCTTCCACCTACCTCGAGAAGACGCTGGCGGAGATCTGGGTTCAGGTTCTCAAGGTCGAGGAGATGGGGGTCCACGACAACTTCTTCTCTCTGGGGGGCGACTCCATCCTGAGCCTGCAGGTGACGGCCCAGGCCCGGCGGCGGGGGCTCCGCCTGGCCCTCCAGCAGATCTTTATGCACCAGACCATCGCGGAGCTCGCTCGTGCCCTCGAGGAGACACCTGCAGAGACAGGCGCGGTGACGGTCACCGACAGCGGGGACGAGCCCTTCGGCCTGCTCTCGCCGGAGGACCGCCGCAAGCTTCCCGATTTCGTCGAGGACGCCTACCCGCTGACCATGCTGCAGGCCGGGATGCTGTACCACATGGGGTTGAATCCCGACGCCCCGGCCTACCACAACGTCAACAGCGTCCACCTGCGGGGCCGCTTCGAGGCGGCTACTTTCCAGGAGGCGGTGCTGCAGGTGGTGGCGCGGCACGCGGCGCTGCGAACCTCCTTCGACCTTGCGGGCTACAGCCAGGGCCTACAGCTCGTCCACCGCGCGGCGTTCCTGCCCGTGGCAGTCGAAGACCTGCGGTATCTCACCGCCACCGAGCAGGAGAGAGCCATCGAAGAGCTGATGGAGCGGGAGACGCGGCGGCCGTTCGATCTCGCCCAGCCGCCGTTGCTGCGCCTGCACGTTTTCCTGCGGAGCGACGACACCTTCCAGCTCACGCTCACTGAGCATCACGCCATTTTCGACGGCTGGAGCCTCCACTCCACGCTGAACGAAATCTTCGACCGCTACTTCACCCTGCTGAACGGCGAGTCCGTCCCGGAGGCCGCTGCGCCGGCGCCTGGCGCGGCGTTCCGTGATTACCTGCGGCTCGAAAGCGATGCGGCGGCCTCGGCGTCGTCGCGGCGCTTCTGGGACGAGAAGCTCAGCGACTGCACCGTTATGGAGCTGCCATCCTGGCACGCCACTGCGCGCGGCTCGCGTCCGGCGCGGGTCGAGATGCTCCCTGTGCCGGTGCCGCGCGAGATCTCGGACGCCTTGCAGCAGCTCTCGCGGTCCACAGGGGTGCCGCTCAAGAGCGTGCTGCTGGCGGTGCACCTCAAGGTGATGAGCGTGCTCTGGGGGCAGGAGGACGTGCTCACCGGCATGGGCACTCACGGACGGCCCGAGGAGGCGGGGGGCGAGGACGTCCGCGGTCTCTTCCTGAACATGGTGCCCTGCCGGTTGCGCGTCCGCTCGGGGCAGACCTGGCGCGAGCTGGCGCGGAACGCCTTCGAGCTGGAGAGGGAGCTGATCCCTCACCAGCGCTACCCGCTGGCGGCGCTGCAGAAGAGCCGGGGCGGCCAGCGTCTCTTCGACACGCTGTTCAACTTCGTGCACTTCCACGTCGTCAGCGACATGCTCCAGTCGGGACGGCTGGAGGTGCTCGGCTTCCGCAAGTACGAGGCGACCAGCTTCCGGCTGCTGACGCTGTTCGCGATCAGCCTGGTGAAGTCGCAGGTGACGCTGGAGCTCGATTTCGACGGCGCCGAGCTGACCCGGGAGCAGGTCTCGACCATCGGCGATCTCTATGCCCGGGCTATGGCGGCCATGGCTGAGGCGCCTGACCAGAGCCACGACGTGCTGCTCCCGCTTTCCGAGGCGGCCCGCCATCAGGCTCTGGTGGAGTGGCCGGACACTGCCACCGCGTACCCGCGCGAAGCCGCTGTTCCCGAGCTGTTCGAGCTGCAGGCGGCCCAGACCCCCGGCGCCATCGCCGTAGAGTTCGGTGCCGACCGGCTGACCTATGATGAGCTCGATCATCAGGCCAACCAGCTCGCCTGCAGTCTGCGCCGGCTCGAAGTCGGTCCGGAGGTACCGGTGGCGGTCTTCATGGAGCGGTCGCACCGGATGGTGGTGACCTTCCTGGGGATCCTTAAGGCGGGCGGCTACTACGTACCCCTCGATCCGAGCTACCCCCGGGAGCGGTTGGAGGTCATGCTCGACGACTCGGGCGCGCGGGTGCTTCTGACCGAGGAGCGGCTGGCGTCCCTTCTACCGGCTCCGGGCCTCACCGTCTTGCGGCTCGACAGCCAGTGGGAGGAGGTCGCTAGGGAGAGCGGCGCGCCGCTGGACCGGCGGAGTAGCGCGGACAACCTCGCCTACGTCATCTATACCTCCGGCTCGACCGGCAGGCCCAAGGGGGTGTCGATCCCGCACCGCGGTATCGTGCGGCTGGTCAAGGGCACGAACTATGTGCAGGTCGGAGCCGATGACCACGTAGCGCAGGCCTCCAACACCTCGTTCGACGCGGCCACCTTCGAGATCTGGGGCGCCCTGCTCAACGGCGCCCGCGTCGTCGGTATCCCGCGCGAGGTGGCCCTTTCGCCTCAGGACCTCGCCGCTACCATCCGTGACCGGCGGATCACGGTCCTGTTTCAAACCACGGCGCTGTTCAACCAGACCGTGCGGCTGGTCCCTGACGCGTACGCCGGCATCCGCCGGCATCTGGTGGGCGGCGAGGCCTTCGATCCAAGGGCGTTCGAAGCTCTCCAGCTCGGCGGCCGGCCGCCGGAGCGGTTTGCCAATATCTACGGTCCGACCGAGAGCACTACCTACGCGACCTGGTACCCCATGGACCGGCTGCCCGACGGCACCTCGGTTCCGATCGGCCGGCCCATCGCCAACACCACAACGTACGTGCTCAGCGAAGCCGGGCAGCCGGTCCCCATGGCGACCCCGGGCGAGTTGCATATCGGCGGCGACGGCCTCGCTCGCGGCTATCTCGGCCGGCCCGAGCTGACGGCGGAGAAGTTCGTGCCCCACCCCTTCGCGGCGACGCCGGGGGAGCGGCTGTACCGGACCGGCGACCTCGTCCGTCCGCTGTCTGGCGGCGACATCGAGTTCCTTGGGCGCCGCGATCTTCAGGTGAAGATCCGCGGCTTCCGCATCGAGCTCGACGAGATTCGTATCGTCCTCGAGCAGCACCCGGCGGTGGTCGAATCCTTCGTCATGGTTCGAGAGGATCAGCCCGGCGAGCGGCGGCTGGTGGCCTATTTCGTTCCGGTCTCGGGCGGGGCGTCCGAGATCCAGGCGCTGCGGGAGCACCTGCGCGAGAAGCTGCCCGACTACATGGTGCCTTCCGCGTTCGTGCCGCTTGATGCGCTTCCAATGTCGGTCAATGGCAAGGTGGACCGGCGGCTGCTGCCGACTCCGGACTGGAGCCAGCCGGAGAAGCAGGAGAGCTACGCCGGCCCCCGCGACGCCGTCGAGGAGGCGCTGGTGGAGATCTGGCAGCAGGTTCTCGGTGTTGCCCGGATCGGCATCCACGACAACTTCTTCGAGCTAGGCGGCGACTCGATCCTGAGCATCCAGATCGTCGCCCGAGCCGGCGAAAAGGGGCTCCGGCTGACCCCGGGCAACATCTTTCAGCACCCGACGGTGGCGGAGCTCGCCATGATCGCGGAAGCTGCCGAGACCGCCACTAGGGCCTCCGCCTCCGCCTCCGGCACGGGCGAGGTGCCGCTGACCCCGATCCAGACCTGGTTCTTCGAGCAGGATCTGCCCCGGCCGCATCACTTCAACCAGTCGATGCTGCTCGAGGTGCTGGCACCGGTACCGCCGGCCGCGCTGGCGACCGTGGTGGAGCACCTCGTCGAACAGCACGACGCATTGCGGCTGCGCTTTGAGAGGACCGCGTCCGGTTGGCGGCAGGTCCAGGCCCCGTCCGGCGGCTGCACGTCTCTGTCACGGGTCGACCTCGCGGCACTGCCGGCGGAGCTCTGGAAGGCCGAGGTAGAGGCCGTCTGCGCCCAGGTCCAGCAGAGTCTCGACCTCACCCGTGGCCCTCTGCTTCGTGCCGTGCTCATCGATCGGGGCGCCGCCGGCAGCGCGCGCTTGATGATGGCCGTCCATCACCTGGTGGTGGACGCCGTCTCCTGGCGCGTCCTGCTGCAGGACCTCCAGGTCGCCTACCGGCAGGTCGCGGCCGGTGGGGTCGCCCTCGTGCCCGCCAGGACCACCTCGTTCCAGCACTGGGCGGAGCGGCTGCGGGAGTACGCGGCAACGGCGGCCATCCGCCAGGAGCTTTCCTACTGGACCGACCCGGCGCGGGCTGAGGCCGCGTTCGTGCCCCGCGACTTTCTGGAGGGGGACAACGTCAAGGAGTCGATCCGCGCCGTGGCGGTCTGGCTCGAGCCGGACGAGACCCAGCAACTCGTGCAGGAGGTGCCCAGGGTCTACCAGACACAGATCAACGACGCGCTGCTCACCGGGCTGGCGTTGGCGTTCGCCCGCTGGACCGGCGAGCGGTCGCTGCTCGTGGATCTCGAGTCGCACGGCCGGGAGGAGATCTTCCCCGACGTGGACCTGTCGCGCACCGTCGGCTGGTTCACCAATCTCGCTCCCGTCCTCCTGCGCGTGGAGGAGGGCCTGGAGCCGGAAGGCTCGCTCAAGGCGGTGAAGGAGCAGCTCCGTGCGGTCCCGCGACGCGGCATCGGGTACGGGCTGCTGCGCTACATGGCGCCTGAGCCCGGGGTCGCCGGCGAACTGCGCCGGCTCCCGCGGGCTCAGGTGGGCTTCAACTACCTCGGGCAGGTGGACCAGGTGCTCGCCGAGTCGCCGCTGCTGCGCCCGGCCCCCGAGTCCTCAGGCAGGCCGGAGAGCCGCAGCGGGCTGCGTCCCCACCTTCTGGAAATCACGGCGGTGATCGTCGAGGGCAGGCTGCGCGTCCGCCTCGAATACAGCAAGAACCTCCATGAGCGCTCGACCATCGACACGCTCGGCCGTTACTTCATGGAGGCGCTCCGCTCCATCGTTGCCCACTGCCTGACTGCGGGGACGGTTGGATACACGCCCTCGGACTTCCCCAGGGCCAGACTCAAACAGAAAGATCTCGACCAGTTCCTGACCAAGCTCGGGGGGTCGCGAAAGGGAGAAGCGGTTGAAGTCTGAGGAGATCGACGATATTTACGAGCTGTCCCCGATGCAGGCGGGGATGCTGTTCCATAGCCTCGCGGCCGAGAGGTCCGGGGTGTATGTCCTTCAGTTCGTCTGTCCGCTGACCGGAGGGCTCGATGAAACCGCGTTCGAGCGCGCCTGGGAGGGGCTGGCGGCACGCCATGCCGTGCTGCGCACCTCGTTCCATTGGCAGGAGCTGGACAAGCCCTTGCAGGTCGTCCACCAGAAGGTGGCGTTGCCACTGGCCCGGCTGGACTGGCGGAGCATTCCGGAGGAAGCGCAGGAGCAGCGCCTGCGTTCGCTGCTGCGCGAGGATCGCGTCCAGGGCTTCGATCTCTCGCAGGTGCCGCTCGTGCGGCTGCTCTTGATACGGACCGGGGATACCGCCTATCGGCTCCTCTGGACCACGCACCACATCCTGCTCGATGGGTGGTGCCTGGGGCTCGTGCTCCAGGAGCTCCTGGAGCTGTACGACGGGTTTCGGCGCGGAGAGCCGGTCCGCCTGCCGCCGGTTCGGCCCTACGCCGATTACATTGAGTGGCTGCAGAGTCAGGACGCCGCCGCAGCCGAGGCATTCTGGCGCCGCATACTCTCCGGCTTCGGGGCGGCGACGCGCTTGGGCGTGGACCGCCTGGCGGCACCGGCCGCTTCGGACGGCGCAGCCCTCGACCCGGGTGGCGAGGCCGTGTTTGCCGAGGAGTCCC
>DASPJI010000669.1:0-5912 GCA_035628695.1 Thermoanaerobaculia bacterium
AGCTCCTCGACCACCCGGAAGCGGATCACCCCGCCCACGACGCCCGCCATGTGCTCGTCCTCGTCTTCCCCCGGCTCGCCCAGGTAGCCGAGGCAGCCGACGGAGAACAGCGGCGCGTCGGGGTCGCTGCAGAGGACCGGCTCGTCGTCGTCCGAGAACCCCGCCGTCTGCGGCTGGACGATGCCGACCCAGCCGTCGCCCTCCAGGGTCTCCTGGATCATGGTGATCTGGCCCGGGTCCGCGGTGTACAGGCCGGCGGCCGAGCCGGGGAGCAGGAGCGGCGCGGGGAGCGGGAAGACGGGGAGCACCGTCGGCAGCTCGTCCACGTCGTACGGCAGGATGTTGTCCGGAAACATGGTCCTCTCGATCTTCTCAAGGCCCGCGGCGCGATGCAACAGGGGCGGGCTCGTTCATCTATGTATACGGATGACGAGGGCGATCCATTCCTGCGGGGGCGACGATAGCCGGCTGTCTCAGCGGTAGCCCGCGGCTTGCAGCTCGAACAGCTCGGCGTAGCGTCCGCGCTGCGCCAGCAGCTCCTCGTGGGTGCCCATGGCCTCGATCTGCCCCTCGGCGAGGACCAGGATGCGGTCCGCCATCCGCACGCTCGAGAAGCGGTGGGAGATCAGCACCGCGGTCTTCCCCTCGCTCAGCTCCTTGAAACGCTGGAACACCTCGAACTCGGAGCGGGCGTCGAGGGCCGCGGTGGGCTCGTCGAGGATCAGGAGCTGGGCGTCCCGCATGTAGGTCCGGGCGATGGCGATTTTTTGCCACTCGCCCCCGGAGAGGTCGACGCCGCCGCGGAAGCGCTTGCCGATGACCTGGTCGTAGCCCTCCGGCAGCTTGCGGATCACCTCGTCGGCGAGGCTGCGCTCGGCGGCGTCCTCGATGCGCGCCCGGTCGCCGCGGGCCTCGATCCGGCCGACCGCGATGTTCTCGGCGGCGGTCAGGTGATAGCGCACGAAGTCCTGGAAGATGACGCCGATGTTGGCGCGCAGCGCCTCGAGGTCGTACTCCTTGAGGTCGTGGCCGTCGAGCAGGATGCGCCCCTCGTCGGGATCGTACAGCCGTGCCAGCAGCTTGACCAGGGTGGTCTTGCCGGCGCCGTTCTCGCCGACCAGGGCCAGCACCTCGCCGGCGCGCAGGTGGAAGCTCAGGTGGCGGACCGCCCAGCGTTCCGCGCCGGGATAACGGAAGCCGACGTCCTCGAAGGTGAAGCCCTGGCGGACCGGAACCGGGAACGGCCGCGGGTTCTCCGGCGAGACGATCTCGGGCTGGATCTCGAAGAACGAGAACAGGTCGTCGAGGTAGAGCGCCTGGCCGGCCACCTGGGAAAATCCGATCAGCAGGCCTTCCAGGAGATTGCGCAGCCGCCGGAACGAGCCGGAGAGGAAGGTGAGGTCGCCGATGCTGAAGTCGCCGTGCAGGGTACGCCAGGCGATGAACGCGTACGCCACGTAGTAGCCCAGGGTACCGACGGCGGTCAGGAGACCCCCCCAGCCGGCGCGGCGGGTGGCGAGCCGGCGGTTCTCCTGGAAGATGGCGCCGGCGAGGGCGCGGTAGCGGTCGATCAGGAAGGCGTTGAGGCCGAAGATCTTCACTTCCTTGGCCGATTCGACGCTGGCACCGGTCTGGCGCACGTAGTCGAGCTCGCGGCGCTCGGGCGTGCGGGCGTAGTTGAGCGAATAGCTCTGGGCGTTGAAGTGGGCCTCGCCGAGGAAGGCCGGCACCAGGGCGAGGATCAGCAGCGCGATCAGCCAGGGGGCGTAGACCACCAGCCCGGCGGCGAAGCCGATGATGGTCACGACGTCCTGGGCCTGGCCGAAGAGCTGGCTCATCAGGGCCATCCGGCCGGTGGTCTGGCGGCGGGCGCGGTCGAGCCGGTCCTGGAGCTCGCTGTCCTCGAAGTCCTCCAGGTCGAGAGTGGCGGCGTGCTCCATCAGGCGCACACTGGTGGCATTGGTGAACTGCTCCGACAGCAGCGAATCGATGAGGGAGACGGTGCGCCCCAGCACGTCGGACAGCACGGCCAGCCCGAACTCGGCCGCCAGCAGCCATCCGAGGTGCGCGAGCCGGCCGCTCGCCAGCCACTCCCGCAGGGTGGCGGGGGCGCTCGGGATCCCGGCCAGCCGCACGACCTCGTCGATGATCAGCTTGCCGACGAACAGGGTGGCGACGGGCAGCAGCGCGCGGACCAGCCGCAGCAGCAGGTCGGCCGCGGTGAGTGCCGGGCTGGTCTGCCAGATCAGCTTGAGGAACGGCGGCAGGTTGCGGAGAGCCCCGAAGCGCTCCCGCATGGAGCGCGGCGCCGGTGGTGTGCCTCCAGGGGGAGCCGCTCCCATCGCCCCCCCAGCTCCAGGCGATGCGCGGCCTCCCATGGTGTAGTGACGCGGCATTCAGGTGGCTGAGTGCAGGAGGGGTGCCAGCAGCGGCCGTCCCCGCGGAATCCCGCGAGGACGGCCGCCGGTCCTTCGACGGGTCACATCCGAGGCGCGCTGACCGCCGTACCCGCCTCCGCCGTCTCCCGCGTCAGTCCCTGGACCTGCACGACGATCCAGCGCTGGGCCACGCCGGCGGAGAAGCCGAGGGTGCAGCCGAGGGCGCGGAAGAGTTCGGAGGCGACGCGGGCGGCATCGGTGCTGAGGCCCAGGTTCGGGCCGAAGACCTGGACCCCGTCGTAGAGGAGCCAGGCCAGGCTGCTCGCCGTGAGCAGTCCCCAGACCCACTCCAGGTAGCCGCCGTGCAGGGCGAGGGCGGTCAGGAGGAGCGGCGCGATCAAGCAGAGGACCACGGCGTCGCCCAGGGCCGAGGCGAGGAGCGGGATGGCCTCCCAGCCGCCGGCGAGGACCTTGCCGCCGTGCTCGACGACGGCGGGGCCGGCGAAGACGGCGGCCAGCGCCATCGCGCCGAGAAGCACCAGGATCTGCCGCGAGCGCTGGCCCGGCAGGCTGAGTCCGCTCACCTTCCAGACCCGCGCCAGCATCCAGGTGCCCACCACCTGCGACAGGTTGCCCAGGATGGACAGCGCGCCGCGCAGCAACAGGAGGCCGGTGGTCCCGAGGGCCTCTTCGAAGCCCCAGGGGGCGAGGGTGAGGTCGCGCAACAGGAAGCAGGCGAAGGCGGCGCCGATCAGGAACCAGGCGCGCCGCATGTACTCGCCCTTCTCGAAGGCGAGGGCCGCGCCCCAGCTCCCCAGCAGGGCCAGGATCTTGACCAGCTCGATTTCGGTGCGCAGGAAGATCCCGTAGGAGGAGACTCCGGAGAGGGCGGCGGCGAGGACGAGGAAGGTGACACCCCAGGCGACGGGGAAGACGGCGAGCCAGCGGAATCTCATCAGCGGACCTCCCGGCCGATCTTCTCGACGAGCACCGTAGCCGAGCTGCGTCCCACAAAGGTGCAGAGCATGGGACGGAGCGCCTCCAGCAGCTTCGGAACGTGCTCGGGCCGCAGATCCTCCGGAGAGAGCAGGAGCTTCCTCTCCGACCACGTCCGGACGGCATTGCTGGCGTTGAAGGGGCCCAGATACGGGGCGAGTTGTGCGGCGACCTGCTCGGCGACCGTCTGCTTGTCCAAAGGCAAGTCCTCCCCCTTGGTTTTGTCGTCGATCTGGGGGAGGAGTCTACGCCTGTCGGTGCTGAAAAGGAAGGAGGAGATCTCGGGATTCGAGCCTTCAGGTCTGGCGTGGTTGCACTAGTTCTCTTGCTGGAATATCTATCAGGGTAAGGAGCCGGCTGAGGCTGGCTCCGGGGTCTCTGGCGGCGAGAGGCTAGGGCGGGCACGTCTGGCCGCGCGAGAGCGCTCTGGAACGGGCAGGGCGTTTCGCTCTGGGGGGCCATAGGCGATGAGGAGCAGCCGGTCTCCCGGCTGGAGGATGTCTCCGGGGGTTTTGGGCTGGGGATTCGTGAGAATTTGTGGTTTCCCATTCACCTGCCGTTGCACTCCCACCGGGATCAGCGGCGTGGCTGAGCTCGCGCCGACCACCAGGGACGCGTACTCTCTGAACCGCATGCCCACGGCCGTCTCGGGTATCTCCTGCGTATAGACCTCATTGGAATCTCCGGAGATGCGGAGCAGGTCGGTGTAGAAGCCGACGATGCCGGTATTCAGTGCGGCTTGAGCCAGGAGAAGAGTGCGGATCTGCAGGCCCGATACGAGCTCGAGCGATCCAGGGAAGTCCTTTGCCAGCTCTTCGACCATGCAGTCGTTCGCGGCTTCGAGGAGTTCCACGACGACATGAAGCTTCACGTCTTTCTGCTTTGCGATCCGCCGCAGCATGAATACGGAGCGAAGGGCTCTCTCGTCACCGTGCTTCTCATCGGCGAGGACCACGATGGTCCGGGCGTCCTGGGCATTTGCGTTGAGCAGAGCGAGCTCCTCGGTCGGGTCGCCGATGCTGAGGAAGAAGTCCTCGAAGGCAGGGTCGCGGCCACTCCCGGCCTCCTTCAGCTTCTGGACCGTCAAGGATTCATCATCCGTGAGGATGACGATCACCGAAACACCATCCTGTCGTCGCAGGATCGGGTGGTGCAACTGCCTGACGATGGCCGCCGCGCGCTCGTTCCAATTCAGCATCAGGAAATGGTTCCTCAGGTTCTGGGGCATGCGTTTTTCTCTCCGAATGAAGAGGCTGGCGGTCCAGCCCGAGGCGACCGTGGAGCAGACCGCTCCCACCAGGAGACCGAGGGTGACGAGGATCCGGCCGGCGGTGGTATAGGGGACACGGTCTTCGAGGCCGCTGAACAGGTAGATCGTGATCGACCAGAAGGACTCCCACACCGACGAGAAGTTTTCATTGATCTGGTGCTCGACATGGAAGGCCGAGAGGGTGATGATCAAGACACTGCCGCCCAGTACCAGGCCGATGACACATAGCACTCGATAATGGTTCCAGAGATATCTCACCAGTAAACGGCAGCGTCGCCGCTGAAGAAAGAGGAGTGTCCCCGCTGCCAGAAAAAGCAGAAAGGGAAGGATCGGGGTGACCGCCCTGGACAGCCTCGCCAGCGGCGGCTCCGGCGGGTGCGGTACCCGCAGCAGGCGGAGCCCGGATTCCCGGAGAGGCTCGGCCTCCGGCAGATTCTCGGGAATCCGGCAGCCGTTGGGGCCGGGCCTCTCGACCGCTTCTCTCCACTCCTCCTGCGCAGCATCGCGAAGCCTGGCAGCCAAGGCGGTCCTTTCATCGGCGTGAGCCAGGAGCAGGACCGGGATGGCAATGGTGGCGATGCTCCCCCTCTGGTTGGCGTAGGTGCCTTTGGGAATCTCCCCGACGGAGATCTGCCGGCGGTAGCGATCCTGTCCGTCGGTCCTGGCTTCATAGCCCAGGCGGCGGAGCGTGTTGGCGTCGAGGGGCAGGAGAGAGCAGGTCCCGGAGGCCATGAGCCGGCAGATGCTGGGAGTGCCGGGGCTTGCGGCAAGGATCGCCACGTCCAGTCGATCATTCCTGAACCAATTGGGGAGGTTGTCCCAGGCATCCGGCGGAGCGTCCCAGACGAGGTGACGGTCTCCCAGGGTGGCAAGGGGAATTCCCAGGCTGTCGAAGAAGCGGGCGGCTGCCAGGTGAGTCCCGCTCTTCTCCTCACCGGCCCAGACCCGCAGGCGTGCAAGGTCGCTGAGGGTGTTGATATGCAAAGACTCTCTGAGAAATATATGTAGATAATCGAAGAAGACCCTGTCCACCACGCGGACCTTGGTGTCCCGGTTGCCACGGAAGTACTCGCTGACGACATCCTGCGGCGCCAGGGCAAACCTCACATCTCCCTTGTGCAGGCGCTCCAGGCTCGTCAGGCAGTCGGAGGTCTCCTCGATCGTGAGCTCGACGCCCTGGCCGCCGAGCCGCTCACGCATACCGTCCGCGAGACGCCCGTAAAGGCCTTCTTTGGTACCGATTGCAAGCTTGGCGGAATCCTGAGCAC
>DASPJI010000670.1:0-2836 GCA_035628695.1 Thermoanaerobaculia bacterium
CCGGAGCGTCCGGCATCACCGTCCATCTCCGCATGGACCGCCGCCACATCCAGGACAGCGACGTGGAGCGCCTGCGCGCCAGCGTCGGCGGCAAGCTCAACCTGGAGATGTCGATCGCCGAGGAGATGGTCAAGACCGCCCTGCGCATCAAGCCCGCCCAGGTGACCCTGGTGCCCGAGCGGCCGGAGGAGGTCACCACCGAGGGGGGGCTCAACCTGGTCTTCTACGGCCGGCGGATCGGCGAGGTGGTGGACCGGCTGGCCGACGCGGGCATCGGGGTCTCGCTGTTCCTCGACCCCGAGCCGCGCCAGATCGAGGCCATCGCGACGCTGGCGCCGCGCGGCATCCAGGGCTTCGAGATCAACACCGACGCCTACACCCGCGCTCCGGGCGGCCTCGCGGCCGACCAGGAGCTGGCGAAGATCGCCGAGGTCGCGGAGCTGGGGCGTTCGCATGGGCTCCGTCTCTATGCCGGGCACGGCCTGACGGTGGACAACGTCGGCCCCATCGCCGCCATCACGGACATGGAGGAGCTGAACATCGGCTACTCCATCATCGCCCGTGCGGTCATGGTGGGCGTCGAAGCCGCCGTGCGCGAGATGCTGGAGGCCATCGCGGCGCGTTGAGGCATTCCCCGTGAGGCGCCGGCAGGCCTTCGGCGAGCACCCATGAGGGTGGAGCCGGAGGCCTGAGATGGAACTGAGCGTTCTGCTTTCGACGCGCGACCGCGCGCCGCTCCTCGCCAGCACTCTGGAGCACCTCTGCCGTCAGGAGGGGCTGCCGGCAGGCCGGTGGGAGGTGCTGGTCGTCGACAACGGCAGCCGTGACGACACCCCCGCCGTCCTGGGGCGCTTCGCCTCCCGCCTGCCCCTCGTCGCCTTGCGGCAGCCGCAGGGCGGCAAGAGCCATGCCCTGAACCGCGCGTTGGAGGTGGCCCGTGGCGCGTTGCGGGTCTTCACCGACGACGACGTGGAGCCGCGGCCCTCCTGGCTCGCCGAGCTGCTGGCCGCCTCCCGGCGCTGGCCCGATCACCCGGTCTTCGGCGGCAGGATCATCCCCCGTTATCCGGCGGAGACGCCGGACTGGCTGCGCGACCTGGTCCGGGAGCACCCCGAGTACGCGTCCGCGGCGTACGCCCACTATTCGCTCCCCCAGGAGGAGGGGCCCACCGAGGACCTGCCCTTCGGCCCCAACTACGCCGTGCGCGCCCAGGCGATGACGGGGCTCCGCTTCTGCGAGGACATCGGGCCGGTGGGGAAGGACTACCCGATGGGGGAAGACACCGACATGCTCATCCGGCTCACCCGCAGAGGGGTGCCGGCGATCTACGTGCCCGGCGCCATGGTCTACCACGTGGTGCGGCCGGACCAGCTCCAACCCTCGTGGCTGTTGGGACGGGCCTACCGTCTCGGCCGCGGCACCCTGCGCCTGCGGGTCGCCACCCTGGGCCAGCCGCTGCCCCCGGCATGGAAGGCCTGGCTCCGCCTCCCCCTGGCCTGGGCCCTCTACGGCCGCGAGCGCTTCCGGGGGCCGGGGCGGCGCCTCCTGGCCGGCGTCTCGATCCACTTCCTCCGCGGCTACCTCCTCGAGCACAGCCGCCTGCGGGCGGAGCGGGCGGGGAGCTAGCCGGCCCCCAATTCTTCGCGGATGACGCCGGCGAGCTCGCCGGCGAGGGCGTCGATGGTGGGCTGGTCCGGGCCTTCGATCATGACGCGGGCCAGGGGCTCGGTGCCGCTGTAGCGCAGGACGAGACGGCCGTCGGCGCCGAGCTTTTCCTCGACGCAGCGCTGCGTGGCGACGACCCTGGGCAGGGCGGCGAAGTCGGTCTTGCGGGCCACCCGGACGTTCAACAGGATCTGCGGGTAGCGCCGGAAGCCCCCCAGCAGCTCCGCGAGCGGCCGGCCGGAGCGGTGGACGATGTAGGCGATCTGCAGCGCCGTCAGCAGGCCGTCGCCCGTGCTCGCCAGCTCGCTCTGCACGATGTGGCCCGACTGCTCGCCCCCCAGGACGATCCCCTCCTCGCGCATCGCCTCCACCACGTAGCGGTCGCCGACGTTGCAGCGCTTGATGCCGATCCCCTCGCGGTCCAGGGCGCGCTCGAGCCCCAGGTTGCTCATCGAGGTGGCGACGATGCGCGGTGGCTGGAGGTGCCCCGTATCGCGCAGGTGCCGGGCCCATAGATAAAGGATGGCGTCGCCGTCCCGCACCGTGCCGCGGTCGTCGGCCAGGATGCAGCGGTCGGCATCGCCGTCGAAGGCGGCGCCCAGGTGGGCCCCCTCGGCCACGACGCGGGCCGCCATCTCCTCGGGTGCGGTCGAGCCGCACTTCTCGTTGACGTTGCGGCCGTCCGGGGCGGCGTGGAGGAGGGTGACCGCGGCCCCGAGCCGCTCGAAGAGCTCGCGGGCATAGAACGAGGCAGCGCCGTTGCCGGCATCGAGGACGATCCGCAGCCCGGCCAGCGGCGTCTCTCCGGGGACGGTCGAGGCCAGGTGGCGCAGGTAGTCCTCGCGCAGGCCGCTCTCCGGCTCCAGGGCGCCCTCCGGCATCTCCGGCACGGGCTGGGAGCCGCCCGCCAGCAGGCGCCGCTCCAGGGTGGCCTCGTTGTCGTCGCTCCACTTCGCGCCGCGCGGATCGAGGAGCTTGATGCCGTTGTCGGGGTAGGGGTTGTGCGAGGCCGAGACGACGATGCCCGCCGCGGCACCGAGGACCGGGGTGAGGTAGGCGACACCCGGCGTGGGGATGACGCCGGCGTAGCGCACCTCGGCGCCGCCCGCGGTCAATCCTTCGGCCAGCCAGCGGCAGATCCGTGGCGTGCTCTCCCGGGTGTCGCCCCCGA
>DASPJI010000671.1:0-9984 GCA_035628695.1 Thermoanaerobaculia bacterium
GCGGCCTGACCCAGGGGAACGGCAAGAACAACCGCGACGGGCTCGGCGCCACCCTGGAGCTGCGCGCCGGCAGCGCCTATCAGTTCCGCGAGGCCGCCGGCCAGGTCACCCACTTCGGCCTCGGGCAGCGGCGCCAGGCCGACCTGCTGCGGGTGGTGTGGACCAACGGCGTGCCGCAGAACCGCATTCAGCCCAGCGGGGAGCAGCGGGTGGTGGAGGAGCAGGTGCTCAAGGGAAGCTGCCCCTTCCTTTATACATGGGACGGCGAGCGCTTCGCCTTCGTCACCGATCTCCTGTGGAACGCACCCATCGGCCTCCCCGTCGCGCCGGGCAAGTGGGTGCCCCCCGATCCCGAGGAGCTGGTGCGGGTGGACGGCGCGCGCCCGGACGGCGGCGTCTATAAGCTCCGCATCACCGAGGAGCTGTGGGAGGCTGCCTTCTTCGACCACACGCGCCTCTGGGTGGTGGACCACCCCGCCGGGGTGGAGGTGGCGAGCAGCCTACGGGTGACCCCCGGGGGGCCGCCCGACGGACCCGACAGAGTCGTGGCGAGCCGCGGCCTGCGTCCCGTGGTCTCCGCGCTGGACGGCACGGGGGCCGACATGACCGAGCGGGTCCGCGAGCGTGACGAGGTCTATGCCGGCGGCTACCCGGAGAGCTCCTATCAGGGGATGAGCGGGGAGCCCTGGGCCTTCACCTTCGATCTAGGGGAGGCGCCGGGCCGTCCGCTCCGCCTCCACCTCGACGGCTGGATCTTCCCCGCCGACGCGAGCCTCAACCTCGCCGCCGCCCAGCGCCCGGACCTCGCGTACGTCCCGCCGCGGCTGGAGGTGGAGACCGCGGACGGCTGGCAGGTGCTGGTCCCCGCCATGGGCCACCCGGCGGGCAAGACCAAGACCCTGGTGGTGGACACGCCGCCGCTGCCGGCCGGCGTGAGCCGTCTGCGCATCGTCACCACTCTCTGGCTCGCCTGGGATCGCGTCGCCTGGTCCCCCGAGCCCGTTGATTCGGAACCGGTGGTGCGCGCCCGCCTCCTGCCGTCCGAAGCCGACCTCCGCTACCGCGGCTTCTCCGAGCTGGTGCGCCGCTCCCCCAACGGCCCGCACGGCTACGACTACAGCCGCGTGGCATCTGAATCTCCCTGGCTGCCCTTCCCCGGCCGCTACACGCGCTACGGCGAGGTTCGCGAGCTGCTGGAGTCGCCGGACGACCGCACCGTCGTCCTCGCCCCGGGTG
Source organism: Thermoanaerobaculia bacterium (assembly GCA_035628695.1). Classification (GTDB taxonomy): domain Bacteria; phylum Acidobacteriota; class Thermoanaerobaculia; order Multivoradales; family UBA5704; genus DASPJI01. The sequence goes on from DASPJI010000671.1 coordinate 1,237, forward strand.
ACGAGATCGCCCTCACCTTCGACGCGTCCGCTCTGCCACCCCTGCAGGAGGGTTGGACGCGCACGGTTTTCTTGGAGAGCCACGGCTGGGACAAGGACGCGGACCGCAACACCTGGGAGGCGCGGCAGATGGAGCCGCTCCCCTTCCGCGGGATGAGCGGCTACCCCTACGCCCCCGGGGAGACCTACCCCGACACGCCCGAGCTGCGCGAGTACCGGGAGAAGTGGTTGACGCGGGAGATCGCCTCCCCTCCCTAGCACAGCGTTCCCAAAGAACGGCAAAGCTTCGCCCATGACCGGCACGGCTGTGCCACCAGCCGGCACAGCCGTGCCGACCGCCGGCTCGGCCATGCCGACGACGGGCCCGGCCAAGCCGACGACAGGCACGGCCATGCCGGCGGCCGGCATCGCTCTACCGGCGGCAGGCAGCGCTGTGCCGACGGCTGGCATCGCCGCGCCCATGACAGGCAAGGCCATGCCGATGACAGGCACGGCTTCGCCGACGGCTGGCACGACTCAGTCGGCTACGTGCGAGGACGCCCTCACCTCCCCTCGCACACCTTCCCCGCTTCGTACATCACCAGACACTCCCGCAACCCCTCCACGCCGGGATGCCCTGCCCGCGTGGCGAGGTCCACGGCCTGGCGCTGGCGCTCGGCGGCTTCGGGGAAGCGGCCGGCGGCCGCGAGGGCGGCGGCCGCGGCGGCGCGCGGCGCCACGGCTGCGGGATCGTCGGCGGCGACACGGTCCAACTCGGCGACGGCGTCGCCGGGACGGCCGAGGGCCAGGAGCATCATCCCTTTCTGATAGCGGGCGCCGAGGTCCTGGGGAGCGAGGGCGAGCACCTGGTCGTACTGCTCCAGGGCTTTCGTGGGCTCGCCGGTCTCTGCCAGCGCCCGGGCGAGGTTGAAGCGGGCGTCGCGGGAGCCGGGGAGGAGGCGGACGGCGGCTTCCAGGTGCTCGATCCCCTCGCGGGCCCGGCCGCGCGAGGCGAGGAGGGTGCCGAGGCTCTGGCGCGCCCGGCCGTCTTCGGGCGCCAGCTCCAGCGCCCGGCGATAGCTCTGCTCGGCTCCGGCGGCGTCGCCGAGGCGCTCCAGTGTGGTGCCGAGATCCCCCCAGACGAGCGGGTCGTCCGGATTCCCCTCCAGGGCCTTGCGGTACTCCGCGGCGGCCTCGGCGAAGCGGCCGGCCCGGAAGGCGCTGGTGGCGAGGACGACGTGACCGCGGGCGCCGGCGTTGAGAGCCGCCACCTCCGACATCAGCGGATCGGCGAAGCGGACCCTCGCGTCGCCGCCGTGATCGTAGCCGGAGAGCTGCTGCCGCGCTTTGCCGGTCTGCCCGAGCTTGCGGTAGGCCAGGGCGAGCTGATAGCGGACCACCGAGGACCCGGGCTGGAGGCCCAGCGCCGTCTCGAGGTGGCGCGCCGCGGTGGCCGCGGTCGTGGCGTCGTCCTGGCCGAGGGCGACACGGCCCAGGCCGAAGTGAGCGGCGGCCGCGGCTCCGGGGAGGGGGAGGGCGGCCTCGAAGCGGCGCCGGGCGGCCGCGAGGTCGCCGCGCTGGAGATCCACCTCGCCCAGGCGGAGGAGCGCCGGCGCGTCCTGGGGGCGCAGCTCGAGGGTCCGGGCGAAGCTCGCGGCGGCGGCGGCGAAGTCCCCCTTCTTCTGGTGGATCACCCCGAGGTAGTAGGGCCAGCGGGGGTCGGAGGGGGCGAGCCGGGTGGCGTTCTCGAAGCAGGCCCGGGCGGCGTCGGCCAGCTCGTAGACGAGGAAGGCCCGGCCGCGGCGGCCGTAGGCGTCGGCGAGGTTGGAGGCGCCGGCGAAGGCTTGGCGCTCCGCTTCGAGCTGCTCGCGGACGGCGGGCTCCATCAGGGAGGTGTCGGGCTCGGGGATGGGGAGGAGAGAAACGCTGCCCCCCTCCTGACCTCCCCCACTCCCTACCGCGCCCCCTCCCAGGGGGGGAGGCACCACCACCGCTACCAGCACCCAAAGTCCAGCCGAGATGACAGCCAGGCGCTTCACGGCACGGGCGTTCCTTCCCCTTCCCGCAGCGTCGTGTAGGTGTCGATGGCGATCCCCTGGAAAGCTTCGACCTTCCCGCTCGGCCAGCGGACGACGACGCGGCCGATCTTGGCGCTGTCGCCCAATCCGAAGAGAACCCTTGGATCGTTGGCCGAGGCGTAGCTGCCGTCGGCCCTTGCCCGGCGGACGAGGGGCGGCGCGCCGGGGCGCTCCAGCGTCACCCGGGCTCCCAGGGCGTCGCGCTTGCCGGTGACGAGGCGCAGGCCGAGCCAGTGGCGGCCCGCGGCGGCCTCGTTGATCAGCAGGCGCGCCGGACCGTTGTTGTTCGAGACCAGGACGTCGGTGTCGCCGTCGTTGTCCACGTCTCCGAAGGCGGCGCCGCGGCCGACCTCGGGGGTGTTGAAGACGGGGCCGGCCTGGCGGCTCACGTCCTCGAAGCGGACGTTCCCGAGGTTGTGGAAGAGCTGCCGGGTCTGGCGCAGCGGCAGCGGCTCCTTCCCCCTTAGCTCCTCGATGACCTTGACGGCGCCGTTGACCACCAGCAGGTCGAGCCGCGAGTCGTTGTCGTAGTCGAGCCAGGCGGCGCCGAAGCCGGTGAAGGGCCAGGAGGCCGCCTGCAGGCCGCTGGCGCGGGAGACGTCCTCGAAGTTGCCGGCGCCGTCGCTGCGGTAGAGGGTGATCCCCTCGCCCGTGAGGTTGTCCATCACCAGGTCTTCGTCGCCGTCGCCGTCGTAGTCGCCGGTGTCGATCCCCATGCTGGCCTGGGGACGCCCCTCGCCGCTCACCGCGCAGCCGGCGAGCAGGGCGTCGTCCCGGAAGGTCCCGTCCTTCTGGTTGATCCAGAGGTGGTTGGGGGTCTCGTCGTTGGCCACGTAGAGGTCGGTCCAGCCGTCGCCGTCGAAGTCGGCGGTGGTCACCCCGAGGGCGGGGCCGCGGGCGGCGGCGAGGCCGGATTTCTGCGACACGTCCTCGAAGGTGCCGTCCCGCCGGTTGCGCAGCAGCCGGTCGGGGAGGGCGTCGGACGGTACCGGCCCGCAGTAGTCGGGAGCGCCGGCCGCGGTGCGGCAGGGCTTGTAGGTGGCGAAGGAGAAATCGAGGTAGGTGCCGACGTAGAGGTCGAGCCAGCCATCGCGGTCGAAGTCGACGAAGGCCGCGGGGACGCTCCAGCGCGGATCGTCAGCCCCGGCCTGCCGCGTCACGTCGGTGAACGTCACCTGCCCCGTGGCGTCCGGGCCCTTGCCGGGACCGTTGTTGCGCCAGAGCTGGTTCGATCCGAGCGACGTGACGTAGAGGTCGGTCCGGCCGTCGTTGTCGAAATCGCCGGCCGCCACCCCCATGCCGTAGTCCCCCAGGGTGATCCCCGACGCGGCGGTGACGTCGGTGAAGCGGAGCGGCCCTCTACCGGAGGGGGAGATCAGCTCGTTGCGGTAGAGCCGGTGGCCAGGGGCTCCCGACCGCTCGGCCTTGGGCCCGAACGGCCCCCCCTGCACCAGGAAGGCGTCGAGGTCGCCGTCGTCGTCGAAATCGAAGAGCGCCGCGCCGGCGCCCATGATCTCGGGCATGTACCAGCCGCCCGCCATGCCGTTGACATGGGTGAAGTCGATCCCCACCTCCCTGGCGCGTTCGGCGAAGGGGAGAGACGATTGACTCCGGCCGGGGACCGGTCCCAGGGACAGCGCGAGGCAGAGCAGGGGGAGGATACGGTGGCGCGTCACGATCCGGTACGGCCCTTGGCGGGGACCTCCTCGACGATCTCCAGCGTCCTGCCCGCGGCGATGGGACCGGCGACGACCTGCGTCCGTCCCGTCGGCCAGAGCACCTCGACGCGGTCGGCCGCGGCGGCGTCCCCGAGCCCGAAGTAGAGGGGGAGGAGGCTGTGCGACAGGTAGCCCGAGGCGCCGTCCATCCGCTTGGTGAGCGTCCGCTCTCCGACCTTGACCCGCACCAGGGCGCCGAGGCCGTCGCGGTTCGTCTCCCGGCCGCGCAGCCGCACCTGGAGATGGCGGACCGGCCGCTTCCGGGCCAGGTCGCTGACGAAGACCTGGGGCTCCGAGTGCAGCTCGTTGGTGACGATGTCGAGGTCACCGTCGCCGTCGAGGTCGAAGATCACCGAGGAGCGGGTGCCGAGTGTGCCGGTGACGGTGATGCGGCCGGTCTGGTTGGCGCACAGGGAGTGCGGCCGGTCGGCGCCGGAGCAGTCGAGGGTGAACCAGGGCTTGCGGGTGAGGCCGCCGCGGCGCGGCTCGATGCCGAGCAGGAACTCGCTGTCGAGGAACTCCTTCCCCTGATTGTTGAGCATCAGCGAGTTGATGCCGTAACGGTAGGGGAAGTTCATACTGGCGGTGATGAGGATGTCGTCCCAGCCGTCGGCGTTGAGGTCGTCGACGCTCACCCCCCAGGGCCAATAGTTCTCCAGCCAGATCTGGTCCGAGGCCTCGCGGAAGGTGCCGTTCCCCTCGTTCCGGTAGAAGGCGTTGCCGAAGATGTTGTTCTCCGGCTCGGCGAAGAACCGCTCGGCCCCCTTGAAGACGAACTTGATCTTCTCGTCCTCGGGGGCGACCTCCTGGACCATGTCCGAGTGCATGTCGGTGATGAAGAGGTCGAGGTCGCCGTCGTTGTCGGCGTCGAACGACTTCACGCCCATGGCGCCCCAGGGGGTCTTGGGGAAGAGCTGCGCGGTTTTGTCGACGAAGCGCTTGCCCCCCTGGTTCTCGTAGTAATGGTTGTCCCCCTGCATGTTGAGGACGTAGAGGTCGGGATAGCCGTCCTCGTTGAAGTCGGTGAGCGTGGCGTCGCCGCTCCACGAGCCGTCCTGGAGGCCGGTGTGGGCGGAGACGTCGACGAAGCGGCGGCCGCCGAGGTTCCGGTAGAGGACGCTCTTCTCGGTGCGCTCCGGGAACAGGTGGCCGCGGAAGGCGTCCTCGTAGGCGATGTAGTAGCCACCCTCGCCGTGCGCCTCGGTGGTGTACTTGCCGACGTTGACCAGGAAGAGGTCGAGCCAGCCGTCGCGGTCGTAGTCGAGGAAGACCGCGGACGACGAGTGGCCGGAGTACCCGAGCCCCGAATCGCCGGTGACGTCCTTGCACCGCCCCTTGCCGTCGTTCTCGAACAGGACGTTGCCCATGCGGACCGTGGTCACGTAGAGGTCAGGGTCGCCGTCGTTGTCGACGTCGCCGAACGCCGCCGAGACCGACACCCGGCCGGCGAGGCCGACGCCCGCCTCGGCCGTGACGTTGCGGAAGCGCCCGCCCCCCTCGTTCTTCCACAGCTCGTTGCCGCCGCGCTGGCTGGTGAAGTAGAGGTCGGTCCGCCCGTCGCCGTCCACGTCGGCGGCGACGATGCCGTTGCCGTGGTCGTAGTGGGCCGCCTTGTAGCGCCGGCCGGCGTCGTCGACGATGCCGTGGACGAAGGTGATGCCGCTCTCCGGCAGCCGGTCGGTGAACCCGAAGTCATGGAAGACCTTGAGCTTCCCGGCGTTGGACCGCTGCCCCGCGGCGCGCGCCGCCAGCGTCTCGGCTCCGACATCCTGCGATGGCACATGGAAGACCTTGCCGTCGGCCCCGGCTTCTTGAGCGGCGGCGGGCGGCAGCGTCCGGGCGGCCGCGCCGCCATGGGCGTGCTGGGCGGGGGCCGGAGAGCCGGCCACCGAAACGGCGGCGACGGTCAGGACGGCCCAGAGCATCGAGGGGTGTCTCATCCGGCGTCTCCCAGAGGGTGGTGGGGAGTATACGCCGCCTCCCACAACCACAATCCCACCTGCCGCGCCGCCACGTAGCTCGCCCAGCAGGCCGCCCCCACCAGTTGCCGGTCCTCGGGATAGCGGGTCCGGTAGGCGGCGACCGTCGAGTCATCCACCCGGTACGAGGCGAAGGCGGTGAGCAGAGCGAGGCGGCCGGCCGGCCTGTCCTCTTTGGAGAGGTCCGCCACGGCCTCCTCCAGCCAGCCCATACCGAGGCCGGGATCGGCGCCGTCCCAGGCCGTGAGCCGGGCGACGACCAGGTCCCGCACCGCGTCCGGCAGCGCTCCCTGGACGGCGGCGTCCACTGAGGCGGCGAAGCGGGCGTAGGTTCCGGCGATCACCGGATCGGCGGCGGCCCAGGGGAGATCAGGGGGGAGCTCGACGTCCGGCAGCAGGGCGAGCGAGTCGCCGGGGGTGTAGCTTCGGGTGACGCTGCGGGCGAAGACGCGGGACGCGCCGCGGCGCAGGAGCCCCTTGGCCCAGCCGTTGCCCACCTGCAGGGGGTAGGGCGTCTCCGGCAGGAAGACGTGGGCGGCCCGGTTGATGTAATGGAAGGCCAGGGCGGTGCCGATCATCTCGGCGGTGTTGTCGGAGGAAAGCGGGGGGGGAAACGGCGGCGCCAGCTCCGGCGAGCCGGGGGAACGGTGGGCCGCCGCCCAGGCGAGGAGGCGGCGCGTGGCGTCGTCCTCCACCTCCTCCTCGCGCCCGGCGGCGATCGCGGCCGCGGCGGCCTGCTGGCCGGCCGCCGCCAGCATCAGGGTATGAGCATCGATGCAGAAGGGGCAGCGGTTGAGGCGCGACACCCCCGCCGCCAGGGCCTCCTTGAGCGCTCGGGGGACCCTGCCGGCGATCACCGACTCCCGCAGCACGCACCACATGCCGGCGAGGAGATCCGGTACCGGCGAGTGGAGGACGATCGGCGGCGCGACGTTGAAATCCCGCCGCGCCTGGTCGTACACCCGGGCCACCAGCCCCGAGGCCGCGGCGGGTGAGACCGGCCGGATGTGACGGATGCCGTTCATGCGTCCTCTCCCTCTCCTCTATCTAATAGTCGGTGCCGCGCCCGCCCTCTTCTACGCCGCGAGGGTATCAATCTTGCTTGAGCGATAGGACGTCCAGAAGTAGCTACGGTTTCAACTCGATCTATGCCGATAGGCGCCATCAGCGAACTTGCCTCGGGCCGTGGTCCCGGCGCTGGCCTCCGCGAGCCCGTCCTGGTCACGGGAGCGACCGGCTTCACCGGCGGACACCTGGCGCGCCGGCTGCGGCAGCTCGGCCACCCGGTGCGGGCCCTGGTGCGTGCCGGCGCGGATCCGAAGCCCCTGCTTGCCCAGGGGATCGAAGTCGTCGAGGGGGACATCACCCGGGCGGCCGACGTCGAGCGGGCCGCCGCGGGCGTTTGCAAGATCTTCCACATCGCCGCCGTGTTCCGCACCGCCGGGCACCCGGACTCGTACTACTACGCGGTCAACCTCGGCGGCACTCAGAACGTCCTGGCGGCGGCGCGCCGGCACGGCGTCGAACGGGTGCTCCACTGCAGCACGGTGGGCGTCCACGGCGGCGTCCACGATATACCCTCCACCGAGGAGTCCCCTTTCAACCCCGGCGACATCTACCAGCGCACCAAGCTCGCAGGCGAACAGGCTGCCCGGGAGGCGTGCGCCTGGGGGCTGCCCGTCACCGTGGTCCGGCCGTCTCCCATCTACGGCCCCGGCGACCTGCGGCTGCTCAAGCTCTTCCGTACAGTGGAAAACGGCACCTTCCGGATGTTCGGTTCCGGCGAGGCCTTTTTCCACCTGGTCTACATCGACGACCTGATCGACGGGATGCTGCTCTGTGCCGAGCGGCCGGAGGCGCTGGGGCAGGTGTTCATCCTCGCCGGTCCGCGCTACCTGCGGCTCAATGAGATCGTGGAGCTGATCGCCGGCGCCGTCGGCGTCCCCCCGCCGCGCGGGCGTCTGCCCATGTGGCCGCTGATGGCGGCGGCGGCGGCGTGCGAGGCGATCTGCCGGCCGCTGCACGTCGAGCCGCCGCTCCACCGGCGCCGCGCCGACTTCTTCCGCAAGAACCGGGCGTTCTCCACCGAGAAAGCCCGGTGCCTTCTGGGCTACGAGCCCCGCGTCGACCCGCAGGACGGCATCCACCGGACCGCGCAGTGGTACTTCGAGAACGGCCATCTGGGCGGGGCGCACCGGCGCCGGGCCGCCTCCTGAAGAGAACGGAGACGATAGACGATGAGCATGACGGCAGTCCAGGAGAAAAAGCGGCCGTTGCGTCCCAAGAAGCTGATCGAGCTGGCGCTGCGCCGCACGCCGCCGCTCTACCGGCTGGCCTCCAGGGTCTATCACCGGATGAACCCCTCCTTCCGGACCCTCAGCCCGGGGGCGCCCGGCGCCATCCGCCGGGCGTTCGAGCTGGTCCGGGACCGCTCGCCCGACGGCCTGGTGGGTGACTACTACGAGTTCGGCCTGTTCCGCGGCTTCACCTTCCTGAGCGCGCAGCGGTCCTGCGACGAGCTGGGCCTCGCAGGCACCCGCTTCTGGGGCTTCGACTCTTTCCAGGGGCTGCCGGCCGTCGAGGGGATCGACCGGGCCGAGGGGGAGTTCTTCGAGGGGCAGTTCGCCTGCGGCAAGCAGGAGGTCATCGACAACCTCAGCCGTCACGGCATGGACTGGTCGCGCGCCGAGCTGATCGAGGGCTTCTTCAGCGACTCGCTGACGGAGGAGCTCAAGCGCCGGCTGCCGTTCCGGCCGGCCGGCGTGGTGGTCCTCGACTGCGACCTCTACTCCTCGACGCAGGAGGCGCTCTCCTGGATGAGCGGCCTGCTGGGGGCCACCACCGTCCTGCTCTTCGACGACTGGCTGTCTTTCGGCGGCACCCCGGACCGGGGGCAGCCCCTGGCCTTCCGCGAGTTCCTCGAGCGGCACCCCGGCCTCCACTCCGAGGAGGGCTGGGACTTCGCCAACAACGGCCGCACGTTCGTCGTCACCCG
>DASPJI010000672.1:0-3763 GCA_035628695.1 Thermoanaerobaculia bacterium
CGGTCTGCAAGTCCCCGACACCCCGTTCCTGGATACGGTGGAGGAGATGGCGGCCCACTATGCCGCGGCCATGCGCGGCGTCCAACCGCACGGCCCTTACCTCCTGGGCGGCTGGTCCATCGGCGGCACCGTGGCGTTCGAGCTCGCCCGCCAGCTCGCGGCCGCCGGCGAGGAGGTGGCGTTGCTCGTACTCGTCGACCCCCCGCCGCCGTTCCAGTTCGGCGCGCGTCAGCCGGACGAGCTGGAGATGATCTCGCTGTTCGCGCGAGACCTCGCCGCCACCCAGGGCCGTGACCTCCTGGTGACCATGTCGGTCGCCGAGTTGCGCGCCCTGGCTCCCGCCGAGCGCCTGCCGCGGGTGCTCGCCGAGGCCGAGGTGGCCCACTTGGTGCCGCCGGGCATCGGCGCCGCGGCGGCAGAGCGCCTGTTCCACATGTACCGCACCACCCGGGAGGCGGCGAGGGTCTATGTGCCGGGACCCTATCCCGGCAGTGCCGTGGTCTTCCTGACGACCGACCCGGCTGACCCTGCCGGCGCTGCCGGCGACGGGGCGGCGGACGACGGCTCCGGTTGGCCGGAGCTCGCCGCCGGCGGCGTCGAAGTGGAGGAAATCGCCGGCGACCATTACTCCATCCTGCGCCCGCCGGGCGTGGAAGCGCTGGCGGCGCGGCTGGCGGCGCGGCTCGCGCCATTCGACGGACGGAGATCCGAGCCGTGATGACGACGTTGCAGCTCCTCTCCCACCTGCGGGACCTGGGAGTCCAGCTCTGGGCCGAGGACGAGCGCCTGCGCTTCACCGCGCCCCAGGGTGCGCTGACCGGCGACCTCCGGAACGAGCTGGCCGGGCGCAAGCAGGAGATCCTCCGCCTCCTGCGGCAGGGGCAGGCCGGCGGCCTTGCTTCCACGCCGGTCCGGATGCCGGATGAGGTAGCGGCGGCGGGGCGCTTCCCCCTCTCCTTCGCGCAGCAGCGGCTCTGGTTCCTCCAGCAGCTCGACCCGGCGAGCGCGGCCTACAACATCTCGCGGGCCATGCTCCTGGCCGGACCGGTACGGGTGGACCTCCTGGAGCGTAGCCTCGGCGAGGTCGTCCGCCGGCACGCGATCCTGCGCACCACCTTCGCGGCCGCCGGGGGCGAGCCCTTCCAGGTCATCGCGCCCGCCACGGGCTGGCGCCTGCCGCTGGTGGACCTGCGGGATCTGCCGGCGGCGGCGCGGTGGGCCGAGATGCAGAGGCTCTCCAGCCTGCTGGGCGAGGAGCCCATGGACCTTGCCCGCGGGCCTCTGCTGCGGGTGGTGCTCCTGCGCCTGGAGGCCGAAGAACACGTCGCGGCCGCGACCCTGCACCACATCATTAGCGACGCCTGGTCCACTGGCCTGCTCTTCCGCGAGATGGGGGTCGTCTACGGCGCCTTTGCCCAGGGGATGCTGTCGCCACTCCCCGAGTTGCCGATCCAGTACGCCGACTACGCCTGGTGGCAGCGGCGGCACCTGGAAGGAGAGGTGCTGGAGCGGCAGATCGAGTACTGGATGCAGCAGCTCGCCAGCGCTCCGGAGATGCTGGAGCTGCCCACCGACCGGCCCCGTTCGGCGGCGCGGTCGAGCCGCGGCGGCCGTCTTGGCTCACTCATCCCGCGGGAGCTGTTGGAGCCCCTCAGGACTCTCGGCCAGGAGGAGGGGGCGGCGACCCTCTTCATGGTGCTGCTGGCCGGATTCGATGCTCTCCTCTACCGCTGCTCGGGACAGGAGGACATCGTCGTCGGCTTCCCCATCGCCAACCGCAGCCACACGGAGCTCGAGGGGCTCATCGGCCTGTTCATCAACACGTTGGCGATGCGGACGCGCCTCGCCGGCGGTCTCTCCTGGCGCCAGCTCCTGGTGCAGGTGCGGCAGACCACACTGGACGCATACGCCCACCAGGACCTGCCCTTCGAGAGAATCGTGGAGGAGCTGCGGCCGGAGCGTCAGCTCAGCCAGACCCCCATCTTCCAGGTCACGTTCAGCCTGCAGAACACGCCGGGCTCGGACATGCAGGTCGGCCCGTTTCGCATGAGCCTACTGCCCCCCGTGGACAAAACGGCCCAGTTCGACCTCACCTGCGACATCAAGGAGACGGCGGAGGGGGCTCAGATATCCTGGCGCTACCGGGAGGAGCTGTTCGACGAGCCGACCGTGGCGCGCCTGAGCGAGCACTACCTGAACCTGCTGGCCGGCGTGGCGGCTCACCCGGACCGCTCGCTGGCGGATCTCGTCCTGCTCTCCACCGCCGAGCGTCACCAGCTCCTGGCCGAGTGGTCCGAGATACCGGCACCGGCGCTGCCGGACCTGCCGCTTCATGCCCTGTTCGAGGAGCAGGCGGCGCGGCGGCCCGAGGCGCCGGCGGTGGAGTGGGACAGAGGACGGCTCTCCTACGGCGAGCTCGACCTCCGGGCCGGCCGGCTGGCCCGTCACCTGCGTGGCCTGGGAGTGCGGCTGGAGGTGCCGGTGGCGTTCTGTCTCGAGCGCTCTCCCGAGGCGGTGGTGACGATCCTCGCCATCCTCAAGGCCGGCGGCGCTTATGTGCCTCTCGATCCGGCAGCCCCCATGGAGCGCCTGGCGTGGTTGCTCGACGACGTCGGAGCGCCGGTCCTGGTGACCACCGTGGACCTGCTGGAACGCCTGCCGCGGACGCTGGCCATCACCGTGGTGCTGGATGAGCTCGCGGATCTGGAAGGAGAAGGGGAGGAGGGCGATCCGGAGATCTCCGTCGGTGCCGACAGCCTGGCCTATCTGATGTACACCTCCGGTTCCACCGGCACCCCCAAAGGCGTGGCGGTGCTCCACCGCGCGGTGGGGCGGCTGGTGCGCTGCGGCGACTTCGCGCACTTCGGCCCGGAGCAGGCCTGGGCGCAGCTCGCGCCGCTGTCGTTCGACGCCTCGACGCTGGAAATCTGGGGGGCGCTGCTTCACGGCGGCCGTCTGGTGTTGATGCCGGAGCTGCCGGACCCGGCGGGGTTGGGGGAGGCGCTGGCGCGCCACCGGGTGACCTCGCTGTGGCTCACCGCCGGTCTCTTCCATCAGATGGTCGAGGAGAATCCGGCCGGGCTCGCGCCGCTGTCCCAGCTCCTCGCCGGCGGCGACGTGTTGTCGCCCGAGCACGTGCGGCGGGCGCTGGCCGCCCATCCCGGGCTGCGCCTGGTCAACGGCTACGGCCCGACCGAGAACACTACCTTCACCTGCTGCGGTCCGCTGTCGGAGCCTGGGGAGGTGGGATGGACCGTGGCGCTGGGCCGGCCCATCGGACGCACCCGTGTGCACGTGCTGGACGCCTCCTTCCAGCCGGTACCCATCGGCGTCGAAGGGGAGCTGTACGCCGGCGGCAACGGCTTGGCCCGGGGCTATCACGGCCGGCCCGACCTGACGGCCGAGCGCTTCGTGCCGGACATCTGGGGGACGGGAGACCGTCTCTACCGGACGGGCGACCGGGCGCGGTATCTGGCGGACGGCCGGCTGGAATTCCTCGGTCGCCGGGACCGGCAGGTCAAGATTCGGGGATTCCGCGTCGAGCCGCGGGAGGTCGAAGCGGCGCTGGCGCGCCATCCGGGGCTGCGGGAGGCGGTGGTCGAGGCCCTGTCCGACGCCACCGGCGGCAGACGGCTGGTCGCCTGGGTGGTGCCGCGCGGCTCGGAGGTGGTGGACACCCTGGACACCGGCGATCTGCGGCGCTTCCTGGCCGAGACCTTGCCCGTCTATCTGCTGCCCGCCGCCTTCGTCGTCCTGCCGGAGC
>DASPJI010000673.1:0-5323 GCA_035628695.1 Thermoanaerobaculia bacterium
CGATCGACATGGCCGCGGACCCGCGCGCGCCCGGCGCTCTCTGGGTCGCCGGCGGCATCGGCTTTTTCCACAGCTCCGACTCCGGCGCCAACTGGCAGCCGGTCAACCTGGGGAGCGAGTACCTCGTGATCGACGTGGTGAAGGTGTCGCCGCGTGACCCCGACGTGATCTTCGCCGCCGGGATGGCCGTCCTGGACGCGCGGCCGCCGCGGTTCGAAGCCAGGATCTTCCGCAGCGTCGACGGCGGCCGGACCTGGCAGCGGCGCGACGCCGGCCTCCCCGGGCAGGATATTCAAGAGCTCGCTCTCGATCCCGAGGACCCCGCGACGCTCTGGGCCTCCACCTCCCTGGATCTTTATCGCAGCACCGACGGCGGCGCCTCGTGGCGGCGGGTGCGCTCGGCACTGCCGGACGGCGTCTTCACCCACCTCGCCGCGGCGCCGGGAGCGGTCTACGCCACCCTGCAGGGGATGGGCAACGATCCTTCCGCCGTGCTGCGCAGCACCGACGGCGGCGAGACCTGGACCCCGCTCCAGACCGGCCTGGGTTTCCGTATCCCCAGCGTCCTGGAGATCGATCCCCACGACCCGGACCACCTCCTCCTCGGGACCCGGGGCGGCAGCCTGCTGACCTGGACCGAGCCGTAGAGGCCGGGCTCAGCTCTCCACCCGCACCACGCACCGTTCCTCCGACGTCCGCTCCACCAGGATGCGGACGTCGAGGAACCTGGCGATGAGCTCGGCCTGGGTGGCGGCGTGGCCGCTCAGGGGGTGGGTGGCGAAGGCGCCGGAGCCGGCGAGCGCGAGGAGGAGCAGGAGTTGGTCCGCCAAGTGCTCCCCCACCGGCACCCCGGCGTCCAGGTAGCGCCGCATCTCCCGGACCGCCCGGCTCGCCACCGTCTCGGCCGGGAGGCCGCGCTCGCCGATGCCGTTGAAGACCTCGGTGACGTTCTCGCTCTCCACCTCCAGCAGCACCGCGTTGCCCGGGCCGAAGGCGTCCACCTCCCGGGCTTCCAGCGCCGCGGGCTCCCAACCGGTCTCGCGCGCCACCTGCTCCAGCTCCCGCTCGGCGATGTGGCGCGGCAGCCGCGAGACCAGGGCCGTGGCCCGCCGGCGGCGGACCGGGCCGCGCTCCAGGAGGTCGAACCCCTGCAGCTTCGGCACGGGCTCGAGCGTCACCGTGAAGCGCCCGCCGCCGGCCGGATAGAACCCGGGACGCTCCAGCTCCGCCTCGGCCTTCGGTCCCAGCCGCCGCACCAGGGGGAGGAAGGCGCGGTCGAGGAACTCGAACGGCGGCGCCATCGGGTTGTGGGTCCCCCCCTCGAAGGTGAGGATCGACGGGCCGGCGGCGCAGAGCAGCGGTGGCAGCACGGTCTGGAAGACCAGCGTGGTGCTCCCCGCGGTGCCGATCGGGAAGTCGTACTCGCCGGGAACGGCCTCGCCCGGGACGAACGTCAGCTCCCGCGACCCGAGCACGGCCCCCTCCACCCGCGCGCCGCTCACCCGCGCCGCCGCCTCCACCGCCACCAGGTGCTGGCGCCGCAGCCCCGGCGGCGACCGGCGGGCGCGCAGATTGACGATCCGGAACGGCTTGCCGGTGACGATGGAGAGCGCGAGCGAGGTGCGGACGACCTGGCCGCCCCCCTCGCCGTGTGATCCGTCCAGCTCCAGCATGGGCCGATGCTACGCCGCCGGCAGCCGCAACACCAAGACCGTCTGGTCGTCCTCGCGCGGCGCCTGGCCGGTGAAGCGGGCGATGTCGGCGAGGATGCCGTCGCGCAGCTGCTCGACGCTCTCCCCGGCGTGGCTGGAGAGGCTCCTCTCCAGGCGCTCGAAGCCGAACATCTCCTCGCTCCCCTCGGGCCGCGCCTCCACCAGGCCGTCGCTGAACAGGAACAGCGTGTCGCCCGGCTCCAGCTTCGCCACCCGCGGATCCACCTGGAGCTCGCCGCGCACCCCCAGCGGGTAGGCGGTGGACTCCAGGGCCTCCACCTTGCCCGCCGCGGTGATCCGGTAGGGGTAGAGGTGGCCGGCGCTGGCGTAGAGGAGCTCCCGCTGCTTCGGGTCGAGCAGCGCGTAGCAGAGGGTGGCGAGCAGCCGCTTGCGGGCCGTCTGATAGATGGTGCGGTTGAGCGTCCGGAAGACCGCCGCCACCTCCGGGTTGAAGGTGACCTGCACCGCCAGGGCCGATTTGGCCATCGACATCACCAGGCCCGAGGAGACGCCGTGGCCGGCGACGTCGCCCACGGCCACGGCCAGGCGCCCGTCCTCCAGCGCCAGCACGTCATAGAAGTCGCCCCCCACCTCGGAGGCCGGCAGGTAGGCGTGGGCGATGTCCACCCCCGCGATCCGCGGCGGCAGCTCCGGCAGGATCGAGCTCTGGATGCGCCGCGCCGTCTCCAGCTCCACCCGCTGGCGCTCGCGCTCGGCGATGCGCCGGACGTGCGGCGGCACGTCCTCGTAGCGATAGACGAACTCCTGGTCGCTCGCCAGGTGGCGGAGGCTGGCGAGGAGCGGCGCGGACAGGGCGGCGAGGGCCAGCGCCCCCTGGACCTGAAGGGCGGGGTCGTCGGCGGTCAGCAGGTAATAGCCGGCGAACAGGGCGGTCATCACGGCGCCGGCGGTCAAGGCCGCCAAGAGGTCCACGATCAGGAAAACGGCCACCACCGCGGCCGGTACGAAGAGCAGCACCGGCACGCCCGGGCCCAGGGGCAGCGGCAGGGTCGGCGGGAAGATCACCAGCGCCCCCACCAGCACCGCCGCCACGACTCCGAGGACACGCCCGAGCCACCGCGCCGCCCAGGGCAGGATACAGATCGTCACCAGCATGAAGAACGGCAGAGACTCGCAGACCGAGTCCGCCAGCAGCTCCAGCCCCGGCCACCCGCTCTGCAGGCCCACCGTGCCGGCGATAAGCGGCCAGACGTCCCAGCGTTGCAGCAGCACGAGCAGCGCCGCCAGCAGGCCGGACATGAGCAGCCCCGCCGACCAGCCCGCGAGAGACGAGCGCGCCACCGTGGAATTTCTCCACTGGCGCTGGAACAGGGCATCGAACGCCGCCAGCTTCCGGCCCCACCGCTCACGACAGATCGACTCCCCCACCGCCCAGGTGAAAAAGCCGAGGAGCGCGACCGGGATAACATTGAACATCAGCCCGAACAGCGCATAAAGCCAGGTCGTCTGGGCCCGGGACACGACTCCCAGCCCGAGATCCTGCGACGACGCGCGGGCGACGAGCAGCATGGTCAGCAGGCCGCCGCCGCCCACCAGCACGAAGATCTGGACCGCCCGCCGGACACCGATCTCTCCTGCGTGGTAACGCCGGAGGAAGGGCAGGGCGAGGACGAGCACCAGGACGATGACCCCCATTACCCAGGCGTAGCGCGTGACTTGCAGCGGCCGCAGGGCGCGCTGGATCTCACGCGCTTGCGGATCGTCCATCCAAGGCCGGAAGCCGGCCAGCCGGTCGCCGGCGAACAGCACCTCGACGCCGAAGGAAACATCCTTTCCGAGCCCACCCCGCCGATCCGGATAGCGCACCGCGAGGTCGGTACGGGCGGTGAGCTGGGTGCTGCGGAGCTGCGGCTCACCGTAGAGAGAGAGGTCGATCCCCTGGGAGGCCAGGAAGGCGTCTGCCCGGTTGCGCGCCTCGACTTCGGAGATCGGCGCGCCCGGTGCCCGCGGGTCGAGCCGCAGACGCAACGACTTGACCTCGCCGTCGAGCGCGACCTCGGCGAGATAAGTCCAATCGTCCCGGAGCGCGTCGGCCGAGTAGACGGCCACCTGCCAATAAGCCACCAGGTCGGGAAAACCCGTGGCCTGGACCTGCTCCCGGCGCACGCCCTCCCGCAAAGCGAGCTGCAGACGCCGCTCGAAGAACGGGTTCGTCGCCAGCGATGTGACGACGTAGGGATCCTCGACCGGGTCGCCCAGGTCGCGCAACCGCTCCAGGGCGATCCCCCCGGCCTCGTAGCGGGTGATGCTCCAGCTCCCGGGCGTGAAGGGAAAGGCCCGGGGATAGGCCCACATGAACAAAGGCAGCCCGGCGGCCGCCGCGAGGACCCAGAGCAGGACGTTGCGCGACTGTCGCATCGAGAGAGTTTACGAAAGAGGGCGGGGTGGAGTTTCCGTTTCGGGCGGCGAAGTGTGGGCAGGGCGCGCCGGACGCACCCTGCCCGCGAGCCTCACTGCTTGGGCAGGGCGTCCACCAGGCTCTTCACCGACTCGGCGGACTTGTTGAGCATCGCCTTCTCCTCGGTGGTCAGCTTGAGCTCGATCACCTGCTCCATGCCCCCCTTGCCGAGGCGGGCGGGCACGCCGATGAACAGGTCCTTGAAGCCGTACTCCCCCTCGAGCAGCACGGCGCAGGGGAGGATCTTCTTCTTGTCGTGGAGGATGGCGGCCACCATCTCGAAGGCCGAGGCCGACGGCGCATAGTAGGCCGACCCCTGCTTGTAGTAGTTGACGATCTCGAGGCCGCCGTTCCGGGTGCGGTCGTTGATCGCCTCGATGCGGTCGGCCGCGATGAGCTGCGGCAGGGGGATGCCGTTGACCGTCGAGTAGCGCGGCAGCGGCACCATGGTGTCGCCGTGGCCGCCGAGCACAAAGGCGTCGACGTCCTCGACCGACACGCCGAGCTCGCTGGCGATGAAGTAGCGCATGCGGGCGGCGTCGAGCACGCCGGCCATGCCGAGGATCCGCTCGCGGGGGAAGCCGGAGACCCGGCGCGCCACTTCGCACATGGCGTCGAGCGGGTTGGTCACCATGATGATGATGGTATCGGGGGAGTACTTGACCAGCTCCTCGGTGACGCCGCGGATGATCTCGGCGTTCTTGTTGAGCAGGTCGTCGCGGCTCATGCCCGGCTTCCTGGCGAGGCCCGCGGTGACGACGCAGATCTGCGAACCGGCGGTCGGAGCGTAGTCGCCGCCGCCGCTGATCTTGGCGTTGAAGCCGAGGACGGGGGCGGCCTCCATCATGTCGAGGGCCTTGCCGGTGGCCAGATCGGCCGCCACGTCCACCATCACCACGTCGGCCAGCTCGGCCTCCGCGATCCGCTGAGCGGTGGTCGCGCCGACGTTGCCGGCGCCCACCACGGTAACTTTATATCGCATGGGTTGAATCTCTCCTGATCCTAGCTAGATGTTCTCGACGATGGCTTCCGCGAACTCGGAGCTCTTGAGGAGGGTGGCCCCCTCCATCTGGCGCTCCAGGTCGTAGGTGACCCGCTTCTGGGCGATGGTCCGCCCCAGCCCCTCCTCGATGGCGCTCGCGGCCTCGGGCCAGCCGAGCCAGCGCAGCATCATGCAGCCGGAGAGGATGAG
>DASPJI010000674.1:0-3001 GCA_035628695.1 Thermoanaerobaculia bacterium
GGGGTGGCCTGCGCCGGCGGCACCTGCAGCGGCGGCGGCGCCTGGAGCGGTTGCGGCACCGGCGGAGCCGCGGGCGGCGGCGTGGGCTGTGGCGCGGCCTGGGCGGGCGATGCCACCTGAGCCCCGCTCTCCGGCACCGCCGGCCTGGGCGGCGGGGTGACCGTCCGGGGCTCGGGTGAGAAGTGGAACTCCGGGATGGCGATCTCGTCCTCGTCCTCCTGCGGCGCCAGCACGCGGCGGACATAGGCGGAGAGGTCGGTGTGGTTCGGCGCCGCCGGGATCAGCCCGGAGAGCACGGCTTCTAGCCGCTGCTCCATCTCGCCGGCGTTCTGGAAGCGGTCCGCCGGCTCGCTGGCCAGCGCCCGGGCGACGATGTCGTCCACGTCCTGCGGGATCGTGGGGACCACCTCGCGGGCGCGGCGGGTGCGCACCTGGCGCACGGCCTCGAGGACCGACATCTCGCTATCGCCGGGGAACAGGCGCTCGCCGGTCAGCATCTCGAACAGCACCGCGCCGAGGGAGAAGATGTCGGAGCGCGGGTCCACCTGCCGGCCCCAGGCCTGCTCGGGGGACATGTACTGGAGCTTCCCCTTGAGCGAGCCGATCTGGGTCTGGCCGGCCTTGGAGACCGCCTTGGCGATGCCGAAGTCGCACAGCTTGACGTCGCCGTCCGGCGTGATCAGCACGTTCTGCGGCGAGACGTCGCGGTGGACGAGGCCCAGCTCCTTGCCCTCGTAGTCGCGCTTGCGGTGCGCGTAGTTGAGGGCGCTGGCCAGGCGGGCGGCGATCAGCAGGGCGAGGCCCATGGGCAGCGGCATGCCCTTGCGGCGGCTGGCGTTGAGCAGCGACCGCAGGTCCTTGCCCTCGACGTACTCCATCGCGATGTAGTAGTCGCGGCCGATCTTGCCCAGGTCGTAGATGTGGACGATGTTCGGATGGTTGAGCTGGGCCGCCAGCTTCGCCTCGTCGATGAACATGCCGATGAACTCGGCGTTGTCCGTCATGTGCGAGAGGATCTTCTTGATGGCGACCATCTTCTGGAAGCCTTCGACCCCCCGCATGCGGGCCTTCCAGACCTCGGCCATGCCGCCGACGGCGATCCGCTCCAGGAGCTGGTACTGGCCGAAGTGCTCGCCCGGGTTGCCCTGCTCCTGCCGCGGGAAGATCGGGATGCGCTGCGTCGCCCCCGGGTCCTCCACGGCGTTGACCCGGGCACCCACCGGCGCCGCTGGCGCCAGCGGAGGCGGCGGAGCCGGAGCGGCCGGCGGAGCGGCGGCCACCGGCGGCGGGGCCGGAGCGGGCCGGGGTGCCGCGGGCTGGACCGGCGCCTGGGCGACCGGTGCCGGCGGCCGGACGGCCGTGCCCGGTGAGGTACCCGGTGAGGTACCCGGTGAGGTACCCGGCGAGGTGCCCTGGGCGGGCCGGCGGCCGGTACGGGCGAGCTCCTCGAGCTCCGAGAAGTCGAAGTCCCCCACCGTCTTCTGGGGAGCCTTGCGGACCGCGGTCCCCTCCTGCGGCGAGACGGCGGGGGAGGCGGCCACCGGCGGTGCCGTGGGCCGGGCGGGGGGCGCGCTCGGGGGAGGCGCCGGCTGGGCTGGCGCAGGGGCTGCCGGACGAGCCGCGGCGGGTGCCGCCGGCCGGGGGGCGTCCGCCGGCTTCGGACGGGCGCCGAGCTCCAGGTTGCCGAGGGTCTTGCTGAGCAGGGCGTCGACGTCGCCCGCCGGGGTCTGGGCCCGCGGCGGCGCCGGAGCCTGCGCCGGAGCGGCGGGGCGCGGCCGGGGCTCGGCCCCGAGGACCCCGGAGAGGGTCTTTTCCAGCCGCCGCTCGATGTCCCGGTCCCCGGCGCTCGCGCCGGCTGTCGCAGCCGGCACCGCCGGCACGGGGCGCGGTGTCGGAGGAACGGGCGCCGGAGGAGCTGGCGCCGGAGCCGGGGCCGCCGCCCGGGGCGGCGCGGCCGGGGCGGCGGCCGGCTCCTCGTCCAGATCGGCGAGGACGTCGGCGAAGATCTCCTGCGAGGTCAGCTTGTGCTCCGGGGTGCTCCGCTGGGGGGATGGCGACCGGCGGGCCGCCGCGGCGGCGGCCGACGCCGCCAGCCCGCGCCGCACCGTGTCGAGCAGGTCCTGGTCGCTGAACGGCTTGGCCAGCAGCTCGTCGGCCGTGATGTTGCCGGCGGCGGCCTGCCCGCCGCCGTTCTCGGGCAGCAGGGCGAGGACCCCCGGCCCGCCGACATTGCGGGAGAAGGAGGTGGTCAGATAATCGCTCCCGGGGATCTCCGCGTTGACCACCACCAGGTCGGGGGCCTCGGAGGCGGCGGCCTGGAGCGCCTGATCCCGCCCCTCGACCACGCGCACCTTCCAGCCCTCGCCGCTCAGCGCCTCGCTGATCCGGGCCACGTAGCGATGTTCAGGCTCGACGACGAGGATCGAGGACATACGGGTTCTCCAGCAAAAGAGTTACGGCAAGCCTTTGTAGCATCCCCGCCGCCCCCCGTCAATCCGAAAAGGGGGAAAAACGCTGATTTTTGAGAGATTTAACCCCCCGTCTGGCAGGGGACGGCCCCCATCCATTAGAGTAGGTGCGCGTCCGCCCATGGACCGGTCCCCAGGAGCATGCACGATGTCAGGCCATAGCAAGTGGAGCACGATCAAGCACAAGAAGGCGGCCACCGACGCGCGCCGCGGCAAGATCTTCACCAAGGTGCTCAAGGAGATCACCGTCGCCGCCCGCATCGGCGGCGGCGACCCCAAGGGGAACGCGCGCCTGCGCAGCGCCATCGCCGAGGCGCGGTCGAACAGCGTCCCCAACGACAACATCGAGCGCGCCATCAAGAAGGGCACCGGCGAGCTCGAGGCCGAGGTCTACGAAGAGCTCACCTACGAGGGCTACGGGCCGGCCGGCGTGGCGGTCCTGGCCGAGGTCATGACCGACAACCGCAACCGCACGGCGCAGGACATGCGGTTCGTCTTCGCCCGCAACGGCGGCAACCTCGGCGAGACCGGCT
>DASPJI010000675.1:0-5663 GCA_035628695.1 Thermoanaerobaculia bacterium
CGTGCTGCGGGTGGGGGAGAGCGGCGAGGGCCCGGCCGAGATCCCCTGGCTCGATTGGCAGCGGGAAGGGCTCACCCCGAGCGCGCTGCGGCGGCTCCTGGAGAAGCGGACGCCGGAGGTCCTGGGGCTCGCCAACATCCCCAACGCCCGGGTCGCCGCCGCGGCGGCGGCGGCCCGCCTGCTCGCCGGCGGATCCGAGGAGATCGCGACCGCCGGCGAGCTGCGCCAGCGCGCCGCGGCAGCCGCAGCCACGGCCGTCGATCCCCAGAATTTCTGGGAGCTCCTCCGCCACCTGCCCTACGAGGTCGAGCTCGGTTGGGCCGCGCCGAGCGGGGACGGCCGCTTCGAAGCGGTGCTGCGGCGGGCCGGCCGCGGTGCCGCGGCACCGCGCCTGCCTCTCTCGGCACTGCTGCCGCCGCCGCGGAACGCGGCGGCGCCGCTGGCCTGGAGCCACTACGCCAACAACCCGATGCAGGGGCGCTTCGCCCGCAGCATGGCACCCGAGCTGCGCGCCTTCCTGGCCGGCCGGCTCCCTGACTACATGGTGCCGTCGATCTTCGTGCCGCTCGACGCGCTGCCGCTTTCGCCGACCGGCAAGGTGGACCGGCGCCGGTTGCCGGCGCCCGAGCTGTCGCGGCGGGAAGGGGCCGCCTTCGTCGCACCACGCACGCCGATCGAGCGGGAGCTGGCGCGGATCTTCGCCGAGCTCCTGGGGATGGAGCGGATCGGGGCGGGGGACAACTTCTTCGAACTGGGAGGACATTCGCTCCTCGCTACGCAGGTAGTGTCGCGGGCACGCGAGGCGTTCCGGGTCGAGGTGCCGCTGCGCGCCCTGTTCCAGGCGCCGACTGTCGCCGGGCTGGCGGAGCGGATCGAGGCCGAGCGACGGGCCGGGACGGGGCTGGCGGCGCCGCCGATCGTGCCGGTGCCCCGGCAGGGTCTCGAGAACGGATTGCCGCTCTCCTTCGCGCAGCAGCGGCTCTGGTTCATCGATCAGATGGAGCCGGGCAGCTCGCTCTACAACGTCGCGACCGCGCTGCGAATGACCGGCCGGCTCGACCTCGCCGCCCTGGCCGGCAGCTTCGGCGAGGTCGCGCGGCGCCACGAATCCCTGCGAACGGTCTTCGGCGAGGTCGAGGGGGTGCCGGTGCAGCAGGCCCTGCCCCCGGCGGCCGTCCTCCCGCCGGTGGTCGACTTGTCGGGGCTCGACCCTGGCCGGCGGGGGGGCGCGGCGCTCGCGCTCGCGGCGGCGGAGGCGCAGCGCCCGTTCGACCTGGCGCGCGGGCCGCTCTTCCGCCTCGGCCTGCTGCGGCTGAGCGGTGAGGAGCACGTCATGCTCCTTACTCTGCATCACGTGATCAGCGACGGCTGGTCGATGGGTGTCCTGGTGCGCGAGGTGGCGGCGCTCTACCCGGCGCTCCTGGCCGGCGGGCCGTCGCCGCTGCCCGAGCTGTCGGTCCAGTACGCCGACTTCGCGGTCTGGCAGCGGCATTGGCTGCGGGGCGAGGTGCTGGAGCGCGAGCTGGCCTACTGGAAGGGCCATCTGGCGGGAGCGCCGCCGGTCTTGGCGCTGCCGGCCGACCGGCCGCGGCCGGCGGTGCAAAGCTTCCGCGGCGCGCTGCGCCCCCTGTGGCTGCCGGAGCCGCTGATGGAGGAGCTGCGGGCGCTCGGCCTGCGCCGGGACGCCACGCTGTTCATGACCCTCCTCGCCGCCTTCCAGACGCTGCTCGCGCGCTACAGCGGCCAGTGGGACGTGAGCGTGGGGACGCCGATCGCGGGGCGCAACCGCCATGAGATCGAAGGGCTGATCGGCTTCTTCGTCAACACCCTGGTGCTGCGCACCGATCTGTCGAGGGATCCCGGCTTCGACGATCTGCTCGACCGGGTGCGAGAGGTGTCGCTCGCCGCTCAGACCCATCAGGAGGTCCCCTTCGAGAAACTGGTAGAGGAGCTCGAGCCGGTGCGAAGCCTCTCCTCTGCGCCGCTCTTCCAGGTGATGCTCGCGCTCCAGAACGCGCCGGCCGGCGCGCTCGAGCTGCCGGGCCTCACCCTCTCCCCGCTGCCGGACGGCCGGACGACGGCGAAGTTCGATCTGACGCTCTTCCTCGAGGAGATCGCCGGAGGGCTCGGCGGCGCGCTCGAATACAGCCGCGACCTGTTCGAGGCGCCGACGGCCGAGCGCATGCTGGGGCACTTCCGTGCTCTCCTCCAGGGGGTGGCCGCCGCGCCCGCCGCGCGGCTGTCGGAGCTGCCGCTGCTCTCGCCGGCGGAGCGGCAGGCGCTGCTTCTCGAATGGAACGCGACCGGGGGCCCGGCGCCGGCCGGCACGTGGATGGAACGCTTCCGCCGGCAGGCGGCGAGGACGCCCCAGGCGGTGGCGGTCGCTGCGCCGGACGAGGAGCTGACGTATGCCGCGCTCGCCGCGCGTGTTCGCCGCCTGGCCGGTCATCTGAGGTCTCTGGGGATCGGGCCGGGCGACCGGGTCGGAGTCTGGGGTGAGCGCTCCGTCGCGGCCGTGGTCGGCCTGCTCGGCGCGCTCGAAGCGGGCGCCGCCTATGTTCCCCTGGATCCCAGCTACCCGGCCGAGCGCCTCGCCTTCCTGATCCAGGACTCCGGGATCCGCGCGCTGCTCGCCCGGGACCGCGGGGACGGCCTGCCGCCGGTCGCCCACCTCGAGGCTATCGAGGTTATCGATCCGGACGCCGGCGACGGGCTTGTGGCGGCGGCCGATCCCGCGTCCGGTCAGGCCCCGGAACCCGCGGACCTCGCCTATGTGATCTACACCTCGGGCTCGACCGGCCTCCCCAAAGGGGTCATGGTCTCCCATGGCGGGCTCGCCAACTATCTGGACTGGGCGGTCGAGGCCTATGCCGCGGGCGGGGCCTGCTCGGCGCCGCTCCATTCCTCGCTCGGCTTCGATCTGACGGTGACCAGTCTCTTCATCCCGCTGCTCACCGGCGGGACGCTCCACCTGCTGCCGGAGCAGGAGGGCGTCGAGGCGCTCGCCACGGCGTTGCGCCGGCGGAGCTTCCCGCTGCTCAAGATCACGCCCGCGCATCTCCTGGTCCTCTCCCACCTGCTCGCGGACGCGGATCTCTCGGCCCACCGCGGGACCGTCGTCGTCGGGGGCGAGGCCCTGCTCGAGGAGCATGTGGCATGGTGGTGGGACCGGGCCCCGGGCCTGGTGGTGGTCAACGAATACGGACCGACCGAGACGGTCGTCGGGTGCTGCGTCTACACGGTGCCGATGTCCGGCGCGGCCGGCCCGGAGTCGGGGAGCGTGCCGATCGGCCGCCCTATCGCCCGCACCCGGCTCTATGTGCTGGACCGCGACCGCCGGCCGCTCCCTTCCGGCGTACCGGGGGAGCTCTTCATCGGCGGCGCCGGCGTGGCCCGCGGATATCTCCGCCGGCCGGATCTGACCGCCGACCGCTTCATCCCGGATTCGTTCGCGGGGGCCGCGGGAGAGAGGCTCTACCGGACGGGGGACCTCGCGCGGTATCTGCCCGGCGGCGATCTCGAGTATCTGGGACGGACCGACCAGCAGGTGAAGATCCGCGGCTTCCGCGTCGAGCCGGGAGAGGTGGAGGCGGTGCTGGCGGGTCACCCCGCGGTGCGCGACTGCGCGGTGCTGGCACGGCGCGACGCCCAGGGCGCGTCCCGTCTCGTGGCTTACGTCACGGGCGTCGCGGGCGAGGACCTGCGGCCGCCGGAGCTGCGGAGCTACCTGGAGCGGCGGCTGCCCCAGTACATGGTGCCATCGGCCTTCGTGGCCGTCGCGGAACTGCCGCTGACCGTGCACGGCAAGGTAGACCGGCTGGCGCTGCCGGCCGATCCGGCCGAGCGGACCGATCCGGCCGAGCGGACCGATCCCACCGATCCGGTCAGCGAGCTGCTGGCGGGAATCTGGGCCGAGGTGCTGGGCCGCGACCGGATCGGCGTCCACGACGACTTCTTCGCTCTGGGCGGACATTCGCTCCTGGCGACGCAGGTGGTGTCGCGGATCCGTGGAGTCCTCGGGGTGGACCTGTCGTTGCGGGAGCTGTTCGAGTCCCCCACGGTCGCGAAGCTGGCGGCCGCCGTGAGGTCGGCAAGGGGGCAGGAGGTGCCGCCGATCCTGACGGTGCCACGAGAGGGGGATCTGCCGCTGTCCTTTCCCCAGCAGCGGCTCTGGTTCCTCGACCAGCTCGAGCCGGGGAAGGCGATCTTCAACCAGCCGTCGGCGACACGCCTGACAGGGAAGCTGTCGCCGTCGCTTCTGGCGCGGGTCTTCACCGAGATCGTGCGCCGGCACGAGTCGTTGCGCACCACCTTCGAATCGCGCGAGGGGCGGCCGGTGCAGATCGTCGGCCCAGCGCTGCCGGTCGAGCTGCCGGTGATGGATCTGGCGGGTCTGCCGCCGGTGGAGCGGGAGGCCGAGGCGCGCCGGTTGGCCGCGGCCGAGGCCGGGCGGCCCTTCGTTCTGCGGCGTGGGCCGGTCCTGCGGCTCGGTCTCCTGCGCCTGGCCGAGCAGGACCACCTGCTGCTGATGACCCTGCACCACATCGCCTCGGATGCTTGGTCGGTGGCGCTGCTGGTGCACGAGGTGGCGGCGCTCTATGCGGCGTTCTCGGAACGGCGCCCGTCGCCGTTGCCGGAGCTTCCCCTCCAGTACGGCGACTTCGCGGTCTGGCAGCGCAACCGGCTGCAAGGCGCGGTGCTGGAAGAGCAACTCGCCTACTGGCGGGAGAAGCTGGTTGGAGCACAGACCGTCCTCGACCTGCCGACCGACCGGCCGCGGCCGGCGCTCCAGGCGGGGCATGGGGCGAGCCTGATCTTCGAGCTCGCCGGCGCGCCGGCTGATGCGGTCCTGTCGCTCTCCCGGCGGTGCAAGGTGACCCCCTACATGGTCTCGCTGGCGGCGTTCCAGATCGTCCTCCAGCGCTACGCCGGCCAGGACGACTTCCTCGTCGGCTCGACGATCGCCGGCCGCGATCGCCAGGAGCTCGAGGCGCTGATCGGGTTCTTCGTCAACACCCTGTTGCTCCGCACGGGGCTGCGGGGGGACCCTTCCGGGGAGGAGCTGCTGGAGCGGGTCCGGGAGACGGCGCTCGGCGCCTTCACTCATCAGGAGCTCCCCTTCGAGCGCCTGATCGAGGAGCTGAAGGTCGAGCGGGACCTCAGCCGCTCTCCCGGTTTCCAGGTGGTCTTCGCCTTCCAGAACGTGCCGCTCCCACGGGTCTCGGCGCTGCCCGGGCTTCTCATGGAGCCCCTCGCTGGCGGCGCTCCGACCGCCAAGTACGACCTGGAGCTCACGCTCGCCCAGGTGGAGGGGAGGCTCGCGGGGGACCTCCTGTACAGCACCGACCTGTTCGACGCCGTGACCGCGCGTCGTCTGCTCTCCCAATACCGGGTCGTGCTGGCGGCGCTTGCCCAGCGCGCGCAGAGCCCGATCGGCGAGCTGCCGTGGCTCACGCCGGCGGAGGCGCATCAGCTCCGCACGGAGTGGACCGAGGTGCTCCCCGCGCCGCTACCGGCCTCCTCGATCCCAGCCGCTTTCGAGGAGTGGGCCGAACGGACGCCGCAGGCCCTGGCGCTGGTCTGCTCCACAGAGGAGAGGACCTACGGCGATCTGAACCGGGAGGCGAACCGCCTTGCCCTTCACCTGCTGCGGCTCGGCGCCG
>DASPJI010000676.1:0-3702 GCA_035628695.1 Thermoanaerobaculia bacterium
GCGGTGAGCCCCTGATAGGAGGCATCGCCGAAATCGGGGGCGGAGACCCGGATCGTCTCGACGTCCAGCTCGGCGGGCCGCGTCACCTCCTCGACCCGCAGGCCGTGCACGCGCAGCCGCTGCTCGATCTGCGGCCAGCCGGGGAGCACCAGGTAGCCGCGGGGGCGGGGGAGGCTCTGCGCCACCTCCGGCCGGTGGAACCAGGGCGCCTGGACCTCGGCCACCTCGCCGCGCCGGAAGAGGTAGAGCGGCGCGCCGGTGACCACGGACGTCTTCGTCTCACCGGC
Organism: Thermoanaerobaculia bacterium; assembly: GCA_035628695.1. GTDB lineage: Bacteria > Acidobacteriota > Thermoanaerobaculia > Multivoradales > UBA5704 > DASPJI01. The sequence goes on from DASPJI010000676.1 coordinate 288, forward strand.
ATAGACCGGGAACGGGATGCGGTCCGCGGTCTCGCTCTGCTTGAAGCTCACCACCACCTCCGACGGCGCCGCGTCCGGCTTCCCCTTGGCCACGGTCGCGGCCTCGGCTTCGGTCACCGCCCGTACCAGGGAGCCGGGGTTCCTGCCCACCTCGGCGAGCAGGGCCAGCAGGAAGTCCCGGTTGGCGATCACCCGCTGCCGGTAGGGCTTGTAGGAGTGCATCTCCACCAATACCGACGGCCGGTTGCGCAGCGGGAAGTAGCCCGAGGAGTAGCGCGGCTGTCCCACCCAGGAGCTGAACCCCTTGGAGGGATCGTTGCGGTCCACCAGGTCCACGTAGGGCCCGTGGCGGTGCCCGGCTCGCTCGGTGGCCGCCAGCGCCGCGGGCAGGTGGGCGCGCACCCAGGCGTCCACGGGGGCGGCGATCTGCGGCGCCTCGGGATAGGACCAGGTCAGCACCCAGTCATGGTCCACCCCGTCGGTGACGTGGTTGTCCACGTGGAGGTGCGGCCGCCATGCCGAGATCAGGCCGATGAGCGCCTGGGCCTCCGGCGAGGCCACCTTGAGGAAGTCGCGGTTCAGGTCGAGGCCGATGGCGTTGGTGCGGAACCCCATGCCGGCCCGCGGCCCGTTCTGGTTCGGCCGGTTGTAGGGGGAGACCCGCTCGTGGCCGTCGATGTTGTAGATTGGCACGATGACCAGCGTCGCCGCGTCCAGCAACTCACGGCGCCGGCCCAGCGCGAGGTCGCGGAGGATCATCAGGCAGGCGTCCTTGCCGTCGATCTCCCCGGAGTGGATGCCGTTGAGGAACATCAACACCGGCTTGCCGGTCCGGGCCGCGGCCTCGGGGGTGAAGGCCTTCTCCTTGGAGACCACCACCACGGGCATGCGGCGCCCCTGGCCGGAGCGGCCGTAGAAGTCGAGCCGCATCTCGGGCAGCCGCTTCTGGATCCGTTCGAGGAAGGCGAGGGTGTCGGCGTAGCTCGGCGTCGCCTCGAATCCGGCCACCTCGGCGGGCGTCCGCCACTCGGCGGGTACGGTTTCCTGGACGTTCTCCTGGGCTGGGGCCGGAGCGACGGCAACGAGAAGGACGAGGATGAAGGAACGAAGGATCTGGCGCATGGATGGAGATCTCCCGGGTTTGGAATCTACCATCAGCGGCAGCGTCTACCGCGCCTTTTCCCGCACGTACAGCGCCTCCCAGTGCGGCTTGCCGGCGCGCACCTGGTGGATCGTTCCGAGTCTCGCGAGGCGGCGGAGGGCGATGGTGACGCGGTTGGGCTCCAGCGGCCGCCGCAGGTTTCGTCCGTGGCGCCGCTCGATCTCCTGCATGACCTTGGAGCGCCCGAAGCGCTCGTCCGGAGCGAAACCCTGGATCACGTCGCGGACGAGCTGCTGCACAGGCGTCCGGCGGCCGGTGTCCAGGACCCCCTCTTTCGGCGCGGCCGGCGAGGCCGGCACCGCCTGGCTGGCGAGGTCCACTGCGGGCCGCGCGGCCTCGCGGAAGGCCTCGATGTGCCGGGCGATCTTCTCGGCCTGCTCCTCGTGGTGCTCCCGCTGGCCGCGGTGGTGTGCCTCCTGGGTCCCGTGGAGCTCCGCCTGCTCCTGATGGAACGCCAACTGCTTCTGCAGGCGTCCCAGCACATCGTTGACCGACAAGCTCGAGCTCATTCCTCGTCATCCTCCGGCGATTGGTGTCGAACCGTCTCCAATTGGTGTCAGATCTACGTGGACAAGTGTCGCACACTCGTCGGGCGACGGCTACGGTCGTTCTCTCGACACCAAATCCTCGTACTGGAGACGTTCCAGCGGGAGGCGCGGGGCTCACAAGAGCTGGTGAAGGCTTGGAGGACCACCAGTTGGACACGAAAACTCGTCAACAGGTGTCAGCCATTCAGGTAGGAGGTGTCCGCCTCTGGGGATAGGTGTCGACTTGGCAGCGGTTGGACACCTAGGGCCGGCAACTCGACACTACCGAGTCTGATTTGGTGTCGAAGTAGTGGGTGGACCCTAGTCCTGCCCCTGGAGACGTGGCACCGCTGTGAGGTTTGGTGTCGGCATCTTGAGTACTGGTGTCGGATCGGGCTGGTTTGGTGACGGCTAGAGGCCGAGTGGACACCAATGCAGGTCTGTTGGACACTTGTTTATACGGATTGGTGGCGGCTGAATCTCAATTGGTGGCGGCAGGTCCAGATTCAGGGGAGCTCCGGGCTGGGGCAGGCTTGGGGCCGGAGGTCCGGTCGTGGCATCATCCGCGGCATGATGCCCACCGGTCGAAGCTCCTCCCGGGGGAGACCCGCGGCTCTCCTCGTCCTTCTCCTGATGACGCTCGCCGCCGCGTGCGGCGGCGCGGCCGAGACGGCGAAGAGCCCGGCCGCCGTTTCCGATCCGCTGGCCGCCGAGATCGAGCAGGCCGCGGCCTTCCTGCAGAGCGACGCCGCGGCCCAGGGGCCATGGGCCCAGAGCAGGGAGGGCAGCCTGCGGGAGCTGGGGCGCGCCCAGGACGCCCTGCGCGCCGGCCGGCGGACGCTCGCCATGTTCCGTTTCTCGACGGTCAAGGCCAATCTCGCCACCGCGGCCTATCTGAGCGAGCACGCCACCGGCAAAGACATGGCGGCGTTCGAGGCCGAGTGGAAGCGCATGGGGGGCGCTCTGAAGGGTGACCTCGGCGCCCTCTCGCCCGCCGCGCTCGACGGCGTCCACCCCGCGGCCGTGCGCGCCGTGGGCGAGACGGCGCTCCCCCAGATCCGCGGCTACTACGAGGCCAGCCTCGACTACGGCCGCAGCACCGCGCCCGCCGAGGGGCTCTACTACCTGGCGTCGGCGCAGGCCCAGCGCGACCTCGCGCGGTTCGCCCGCACGCTCTCCGCCCCGGCCTCGCGGCGCGAGCCGCCGCTCCGGTCGATCGCCCAGGAGCTGGACGCTCTCGAGTCCGAGATGCTCGCGGCGTACCGGCCGCCGGCATCCATCGAGAAGCACCCGCAGTTCATCGCCGCCAGCTCCGCCCTCAAGGAGGCGCGCGAGCTGGACGCCGCCGGCCTGTGCTACGGCGCCCTGCTGCGCTACCTCCAGGCGGCGGTCCGTTTCGCGCCGCTGCGGCAGGATCAGCCTGCCCTCTCAGGAGACGCGCTCGCCCGGCGCCTGGGCGAATTCGAGAAGCGCCTCGCGGTGGGCGACGTCGACCACAGCCTCGGCCAGCTCTTCGCCGAGATCGCCCGGTCCGACATCGACGGCACCCCCGCGGACACCGCGGGCACGCCGTCGGCGGTCGCCCCGATTGCTGCCGGTATCGCAGCCGACGTCCTGCCGCGCTACTTCGCGGCGATCGAGCCGGCCCGGCCGGCGCCCGCCAGGCCGGCGCCCAAGGTCACGGTGACCCTGGTGCGCTGGCCGTTCACGTGAAACCTCTCCGATC
>DASPJI010000677.1:0-3091 GCA_035628695.1 Thermoanaerobaculia bacterium
CTGATCGCCCGCGCCGGCGAGGGGAGCGTCCGCGACTCGGTGGCGCTGCTCGACCAGCTCGCCACCTTCGGCTCCGGCGGCGTCGCCGACGAGGAGGCGGTGCGCCTGCTCGGCGGGCTCGACACCGCCCTCTTCCACCAGCTCCTCGCGGCGATCCTCGGCGGCGAGCCGGCCGGCGTCTCCGCGGCGGTGCGGCGGGTGGAGGACGAGGGGTGGGACCCGCGCCACGTCTACGCGCAGTTCCTCGCCTTCTGCCGCGACGCCCTGCACCTCGGGATGGGCGGCGACCCCGGGCAGGTGGACCTGCCGGGGGAGGAGGCCGCGGCCCTGGCGGCGCTCGCCCGCGGCTCCGGCTACGAGAACCTGCTCCGCCTCATGCACCAGCTCCTGACCAGCGAGCCGCTGGTGCGCCGCAGCGACACCGGCACCCTGGCGATGGAGATCGCCTGGCTGCGCGCCGCCGAGCTGCCGAAGCTGATCCGCGTCGAGGAGATCCTGTCCGCCGGACTGCCCGCGGCGCCCGCCGGCGCGGTGGCGAGAGCCGCCGCACCTGCCGCCGCACCGCCGGCGGCGGCGAGATCGCAGGCGGCGCCCCGTCCGGCCCCCGCCACGGCGGCCCCGGCCCCAGCCGCCCCGTCTCCGGCACCCGCGGCGGCGCCCAGCGCTCCCCGCTTCTCGCCGCCTCCGGCCATGGCCGCTCCGCCGCCGGCGCCGCCCAGCGCGCGCGCCAACGGCGCGGGCAACAGCGTCGCCTCGTTCATCGACGAGGTCAGCCGGCGCAAGCAGCATCTCGCCGGATACCTGGAGGGCGCGGATCTGTCCTTCGCGGACGGCTGCCTTACCATCGCCGTGGATCCGGACGACCGGATCCTCAAGGCGCGGCTCGAGAACGACGCCAACCGCCGGATCCTCGACGAGGCCGTGGCGGCGGTCTGGGGCGCGGGCAACCGCTGGCGCTCCACCGTCGGGCAGAGCCGGCCGAATGTCCTCGCGCCGTCGCCGGAGGAGGCCGCCGCCCAGCAGGGCGTGGCGGACAACGCGTTCGTCCAGACCGTCCTCGACATCTTCAAGGGACGTGTGGTGGAAGCCAACGTCGAAGAGCAAAGCCTCAGGGAGGATTGAGCCCAATGAGCAGCATGCGTCAGTTGATGAAGCAGGCCCAGGAGATGCAGGAGCGTCTGCAGCGCGAGCTCGCCGAGATCGTGGTCGAGGCGAGCGTCGGCGGCGGCATGGTGACCGTCAAGATGAGCGGCCACAAGCAGCTCGTCTCCGTGAAGATCGACCCCGAAGCCATGGACCCCGAGGACCCCTCCATGCTGGAGGACCTCATCGTCGCCGCCGTCAACGAGGCCGGGCGCAAGGTCGAGGAGACCATGCAGGGACGCATGGGCTCCATGGCCGCGAGCCTGCCGGGCCTCTTCTGAGCCCACGCTGAGGCCATCGAGCCCTACGATGTCCGATCCCCTGGCCCGGCTGGTCGGTGAGCTGTCCCGCCTGCCGGGCATCGGTCCCAAGACCGCCACCCGCCTCGCCCACCACCTGCTCAAGGTGACCCCCGACGACGCCCGGGCCCTCGCCCAGGCGATCGTCGAGGTCAAGGAGAAGCTGTTCCACTGCTCGCGCTGCAACGCCATCACGGCGGTGGACCCGTGCCGGTTCTGCTCGGACCCGCAGCGCGACGCGGCCCGCATCTGCGTCGTCGAGGAGCCGTTCAACATCGAGCCGATGGAGCGCACCGGCGAGTACCACGGCCTCTACCACGTGCTGCTCGGGGCGCTGTCGCCCCACCGCGGCATCGGCCCCGACCGCCTGGCCATCGCCGGGCTGCTGGAGCGCCTCGACGGCATCGAAGAGGTGATCCTCGCCACCAACCCGAACGTCGAGGGGGAGGCGACGGCCCTCTACCTGGCGCGGCTGCTCAAGCCGCGCGGCGTGCGGGTGACCCGCCTCGCCTTCGGCATGCCGGTGGGCGGCGACATCGAGTACACCGACGAAGTGACGCTGGGCCGGTCTCTTGCAGGCCGCCGCGAGATGTGAGACTCGGAGACCTCCTCCCCCGCATCGTCGAGCCGCCGCCGGGCCTGCGCTCCCGCACCCTGGCGCGGCGGCTCTCCTATCTGGAAGCGCCGGCGGTCAACACCGTGGGGCCGGGCGAGCCGCCCATCCTCTGGGAGGAGGCGGCCGGCGCCAACGTCCTCGACGCCGACGGCAACATTTACATCGACCTCACCTCGGGCTTCGGCGTCGCCACGGTGGGCCACCGCCACCCGCGGGTCGAGGAGGCCGTCCGCCGTCAGACCGGCCGGCTGCTTCACGCCCTCGGGGACGTCCACGCCCACCCCCTGCGGGTGGAGCTGGCGGCGCGGCTGGTGCGCCTCGCGCCGGTTGACGACGCGCAGGTCTTCTTCGCCGTCTCGGGGGCCGAGGCGGTGGAGATCGCGTTGAAGACCGCCATCGGCGCCAGCCGCAAGCGGGGGATCGTCGCCTTCGAGCCCTCCTATCACGGCATGACGCTGGGGGCGCTGGCGGTGACCTCGCGGCCGGAGTTCCGGGCCCTGGCCGCCGAGCACCTGCACTCGCACGTCCATCGCCTCCCCTTCGGCGGCGACCCGGCGGCGCTGGAGGAGCTCCTCGCCGGCGGGGACCTCGCCTGCGTGCTGCTGGAGCCGATCGTGGGCAGGGAAGGCGTCCTGGTGCCGCCGCCCGGCTGGCTGCCGGAGGTGGCGAGCCTCTGCCGGCGGGCCGGCGTGCTCCTGGTGGCCGACGAGATCTTCACCGGCTTCGGCCGCACCGGCACCCTGTTCGCGGTCGAGGGGGAGGGGGTGCGGCCTGACATCCTCTGCTGCGGCAAGGCGCTGGGGGGAGGGCTGCCGATCGCCGCGGTGGTGGCGCGCCAGGCGCTCTTCCGGTGCTGGGAGACGGAGGGGGAGGCGCTCCACACCTCCACCTTCATCGCCAACCCGCTCGCCTGCGCGGCGGCCCTGGCGGTGCTCGACATCCTGGAGGAGGAGAACCTCCCGGCGCGGGCGGTGCGCCGGGGGATCGAGCTCGGCCGGCGCCTCGCCGCCTGGCCGGAGCGCTTCCCGCACGT
>DASPJI010000678.1:0-2197 GCA_035628695.1 Thermoanaerobaculia bacterium
TGGCCGAGCCGGCTGCTGACCAGGAAGATCAGGGACTCGCTGCCGGGGTTGGACGAGAAGAGGCCGCCGTTGGACAGGTGGTCGAGGCTGACGCCGACGCGGGTGCGCTCGTTCAGGGCATAGGACAGCTCGACGACCGACCGGAACTCCACGGGTCCCCCGAGGTCCTGCCCCTCCCCCTGGTGATAGAGACCGCCGGAGAAGCTGGGGGAGAAATGGAAGCGCCTTCCCAGCGGCAGGTCGAGGCGGAGCCCGGCGTAGGCGTAGATCGCCCCGCGGGTGGTGGCGATGGTGCCCAGGATGGGAGCGACCTCGGGCACGAAGCGGGGCAGGAAGGTGAAACGGCGGGGTGGGAACCGCACCTGCAGGTCGATGGCCTGGCCCCGCCCGTCCTCGAGCACCTCGACCTCGCCGGCGCCGGCGGCCACTTCCACCGGCTCGGCGGCCAGGAGAGGAGCGGCGCCGAGCGCCGGCGTCGATATGAATGTGAATAGAGACAGAGCGGCGGAGCCCGCTCGCGCGATCCAGAGCCTCATCTTCCCCTCTCGCACCCGGCCCGGGTGCAGCCGGAGCACTATACCCCTGGATATAGCATTGGAGAAACCGGTGCCGCAAGCGGGTCTCTAGGGCGTGGTCTGGGGCAGCGACTCCCGGCCCCAGACCGCCAGGACGTCTTCCCGGTAGGACTGGGTGAAGTCGGCGCGGACGAGGCCGGGCGGAGCGTAGTCCAGATCCTGGATCACCTTGCCCCGCGGGTGCTGGTGGACCCAGACCAGCTCCGCCCCGGGCTGGATGACCTCGAATGGACGCGCGAGCCGGCCCAGGAAGTGGAGTTGGCCATGATAAGGGGCGATGAACGCGATCGGCCTCCCCTGCCACTCCATCACGCTGGCATAGCGGGCGATGGGCTCCAGGTCGTAGGCTTTCCGGGCAATCTCGGCGAAGCCGACGTGGAGGGCGACCACCAGCGCCAGGCCGACGAGGGTGACGGCGGTGCGCCGCGTGGCAAAGAGCCGCTCGTAGGAGAGGACGAAGACCGCCGCCAGGGCCAGGAGGGCCAGGCCGGCACCGGGCGAGATCAGGCCCGCCCAGGTCGGCAGCCGGAAGGGCCGCTCCGCCCACCGGGCCGTGGCGATGGCCGCGCCTACCAGGACCAGGAAGGCGAGAGGGGGTGCCAGGTGCCAGCGCCGGGCGGCGAGCCCGGCCTCGCCGCCGGTCTCCATGCCGCGGGCGATCAGCAGGGCGACGGCCGGCAGCAGCGGCAGGAGGTAGTGGGGCTGTTTGCCGCTGATCAGGGAGAAGACCACCAGGCCCGGCATCAGCCAGGCGAGGCAGAAGCGGGTGCCGGCATCCGCCGTCAGCCGGAGGACCCCCTTCCAGGCCGGCACCCAGAAGGAGTAGGGGAAGAGCATCACCGGCAACAGCGCCAGGTACCACCACCAGGGGCGGCCGTGGGCGAGGGAATAGACGAGCCGCTCCTCGGTCTGGGTGAACAGGATGGCCCGGGCATAGGCGCCGCCGCCGGCCGCGGCGGCCGGCACGGCCCAGGCCAGGGCGATGGAGGCCCCCATCGCCACCGCGCCCAGCAGCCCCGCCCACCAGCGAACTCCCACTTTTGTACCTGCCCACCAGGGGGCGAGCAGCGCCACGGTCAGCGGCATCACCAGGACCACCGGCCCCTTGGCGAGCCCCCCGATCCCGAGCGCCGCCCCCACCACCAGCCAGCCGCGGATCCCCCGCTCGCGGGCGGTCAGCAGGCCATGGAGCGCCACCAGGACGGCGCAGGCCACCAGCATGTCGAACATGATCAGGGTGGTGTACACCGACCACAGGGTCAGGCCGAGGAGCACCGCGGGGGTCCGCCGGGCGACCGCCGCCTGGTCCGGCCAGAGGCGGCGGGCCAGGGAACGGGCGAGGAACAGGCTCGCCAGGCTGAACAGCGCCGGCACCAGGCGCGGCCACCACTCGTTGACGCCGAACAGCCACCAGCCCAGGTGGAACAGCCAGAAGAGCAGCGGCGGCTTGTCGCTGTAGGGCAGCCCGTTCAGGTGCGGCACCAGGAGGTCGCCGCGCTGCCACATCTCCCAGGCCACGGAGAGGTAGCGGGTCTCGTCGACCGGGAGGATGGGGCGCAACGCCATGGCCACGCCGACCAGGAGGCCCCAGGCGCCGAGCACCCAGGGGACCGCCGCCGCCT
>DASPJI010000679.1:0-4282 GCA_035628695.1 Thermoanaerobaculia bacterium
CCGGTAGCCCTTGCGCAGCGCTTCGAGGTGGCCCTGGCCCATCAGCGCGGCGGCCACGCCCGAGCGGCGGTGCTCCGGGAGCACGCCCAGGGTCTTGAAGTCGACGGTGTCGGTGCGGCGGTGCCGGAGGTAGCGGACCAGCGCCAGGGGGCCGCGCTCCCCCCGCATGGCCGCGACGGCCTGGAAGCGGTCCGGATAGGCGAAGAGGAAGCCGACCGGCTGCCCGTCCGGCGCCGCGGCGAACTGGACGAGGTCGGGGTCGAGCAGGCGCCGGGCTCCGGTGTAGAGGGCGAGGAAGTCCTCCTCCGCGATCTCGGTATAGAGGAAGTTGTCCGCGAAGATGACCCGCGACAGGCGGTACAGAAGCCGCAGCTCGTCCTCGAAGCGGGAGAGGTCCAGGCGGCGCAGCACGTAACCGGCGGCGATCGCCTCGCGATGGCGCGGCACGAGGTGGGCCAGCGCGCTCCCCAGGTCCACCCGGGTGGAGAGATAGCGCTCCAGCACCTCGAAGCCGTGCCCCTCCCAGAGCGCCGGGTAGTAGCGCGGGTTGTAGGGCTCGAGGAGAAACGGCGGATCGTCCCAGGGCCCCATGTTGAGACGATACCGGTGCCAGGTGTCGCCGTCCATGGGGCCGACGATGGGACCGGCGCCGGTCCGCCGCAGCCAGCCGATCGCCTCCTCGAACAGGCGCCCGGCGGCCTCGGGCCGGTCCAGGGCCTCGAAGAGGCCGAGCATGCCGTAGGGGCGGCCGGCCTCGTCCCGGAGCGCCGGCGACCGCCAGGCGGCCAGCCGCGCCACGGGTCGGCCCCCCTCCATCGCCACGAGGACCCGCTGGGCCTCCTCCAGCTCCGGCCGCCGGAGCGCGGCGGTCACCGTCTCGCGCGAGATGGGGACGTAGTGGGGGTCTCCCGCGTAGACCTCGTCCGGCAGGCCGAGGAAGGCCTCCAGCGCGGCGGGGTCTTGGGCGTCGCGGATGGAGAGGGTCAAATCCCCCTCACGCCACCGTATGCCCGGGCCGGCGGGTGACGAAGGGCTTGTAGGCCAGGAGCCAGAGGCCCGAGTAGTCGCGCATCAGGCGCATGCGGAGGACCTCGATCTGCAGCGCCTCGCCCGGGTCTCCCCCCAGCAGGGTGTCGTGGAGGACGTGATGGAAGCGCCAGAGGTACTCGTCGGCGGTGCGGCAGGTGAGACGAGCCCGGCCGTAGATGGGCGAGTCGCCGGTGATGGAGGTCTCGTCCAGGATGCCGGTGATCTCGTGCGCCTCCTCGTTGATGCGGATGCGCAGGGCCGCCGCTTCGAGAAGGAACTGCTCCAGGACGCGGTCGTGGTCCTTGCGGCCGAAGAAGCGCCGGTAGGCCAGGACCTCGCGGGCCTCGAGCCGCAGCGGATAGATCTCGGGGACCAGCACCAGCCGCTCCGGAGCCATGTCCGGGTTGGTTTCGCGCAGGGCGTCGACCAGCCGGCGATAGTGCTCGCCGATGACGTCCTCGCGCGCCGAGACCGGCAGGGGGGACGAGGCGGCGGCGGTGGCGGCGGCGATGCGGTGCTCGCCGCTGTCCAGGCCCGGCAGGGTCCCGCCGACGCTCCGGCCGGTGAGCTCGGGGCGGATGGCGGTGAGGCGCGGCAGCAGCGACCGCACCCGCTGGCGGATCTGGGCCAGGTCCCCCAGCTTGAACTCCTGGCGCTGGAGCTGCTTCTCGAAGCGCTCGATCTCTTCGCGGAACTGGGCCAGCTCGCGGTCCAGCTCGGTGTCCACCGGCACCTCGCGCTCCAGCTCGAAGATGCGCTGGTACTCGGCGGCGATGCGCCGCTCCTCGCGGCTGTAGAGCTTCTGGATGCGGTTGCGCAGCGCCAGGTTGGTCTCCTGGAGCGAGATCAGGAGGCCCGGCTCGAAGAACAGGCTGCCCAGGCCGTGCTTGAGGTCGCGGTAGCGCTGGATCAGGCCGGCCTCGTTGAGGTCGTCCAGGCTCTCGACCCGCGACAGCTCGCCGCGGATCGCCTCCACCTCGGCGCGGCGCCCCTGGATCGTGGCGGGGGACGGGTCCAGCCCCAGCATGGCCCAGAGGCCGGCGAAGATCTCCCCCAGGCGGCGGGGGTCGGTGAGCATCAGCTCGCCGGTCTCCATCTCCTCCTCGCTCATCCGGGTGAGCAGGAAGTCCAGCTTGTCGAGGCGGTCGTCCTCCCAGAAATCGCCGTGCTGGGCGTAGAGGTAGAACTTGACGAGCTGGGTGAGGATCTTCTCGTCGTACCCCTTGACGCGCCGGAAGAACTGCCGCATCAGCTCGGGGGAGACTCTGGTATCCTCCTCCGCCAAATCCTCGATCAGCTTGGTGATCTGGCGGTCGATGGAATCCAGCCGGCCACGGACGCGCGCCCCTTCCGAGGCGTTGAGGCTCTGGGAGATCTCCTTGAGCTCGGTATAGAGTCTCTGGAAGTCGCCGGCCCGCCCGTCCTCCGGGCGCTGCAGCAGGGACTTCGCCAAGCTCTGGAAGAACTGGTGAAACGTCCACGCCGCCCGGAAGCGGTGGGAGATATCCGAGTAGCGACGGTGGAGGACGCTCAGTTCCTGGACGGTAGCCATTGAGAACCAACAATAAGTTGAGAGGATCTTACGTCATGGCGAGGGCAAAGGGGAACAGGGGATGAAGGTCCTGATTCGACAAGAGGACCTGGAGCGGCGGATCGGCGAGATGGCGGCCGAGATCGAGCGCGACTACGCCGGGTGCGACAATCTCATGTGCGTCGGCGTCCTCAAGGGCTCCGTCTTCTTCATGGTGGACCTGCTCAAGAGGATCTCCATCCCGCTGGCGGTCGACTTCTTCCAGACGTCGAGCTACGGCAGCGGCACGACGCCCGGCGAGGTGCGCATCCGCAAGGACGTGGACCTCTCCATCCGCGGCAAGGACGTCCTGCTGATCGAGGACATCGTCGACACCGGCTACACGCTGCGGACGATCCTCGACCTGCTGCGCTTCCGGGGGGCGAGGAGCGTCCGCCTCTGCGCCCTGCTCGACAAGGCCAGCCGGCGGCAGGTGGACGTCCCCATCGACTACCTCGGCTTCGAGATCGAGGACCTCTTCGTGGTGGGCTACGGGCTGGACTTCGACGAGCGCTACCGCAACCTCCCCTACATCGCCGTCTGGGAGCCGGACGAGCCCTCGGACGTGCCATCCCCTTCGTAACAGGAGATTCGGAACCCGATGAAATTCCATCACACGGACAGCGCCCCCAAGGCGATCGGCCCCTACTCCCAGTCGGTGTCGCTCGACGGCTGGCTCTACACCTCGGGTCAGGTGGGCATCGACCCGGCGACCGGCGAGCTGGTGCCCGGCGGCTTCGAGGCGCAGGCGAAGCGCGTCTTCGAGAACCTCAAGCAGGTGCTGGCGAGCGCCGGCTGCACCTTCCAGGACGTGATCAAGGCGACGGTCTACGTCGTCGACATGGCCGACTTCCCCAAGCTGAACGCCATCTATGCCGACGCGATGGGCGAGCACCGCCCCGCCCGCTCCACCGTCCAGGTGGCGGCCCTCCCCAAGGCCGCCCTGGTGGAGATCGACCTGGTGGCGAAGACGCAGGCGGCCCCCGCCTCGGGCGGCAGCATCCGCGGCACGCTCTAGAGAACTCAGCGCGACGCGAGGGCTCCGGCGCAACGCCGGAGCCGCTCGATCGCCTCCTCCACCCGCGGCCGCGGCACGTCGCGGTGGGTGACCAGGCGGACGAGCTCGTGGGTGACCGGGGTCGCCAGCACCCCCTCCTCTTTCAACCGGGCCAGGAAGGCGTTGGAGAGCCCCTCGGCGGGGGTGTCGCCGCCGAAGAACGCCGGGGTGACGCGGAAGATCACGATGTTGGTCCGCACCGCGGCGGGGTCGAGCTCGATCCCCGGCAGCTCGGCCAGCGCGCCGGCCAGGAGCGCGGCGTTGGCGTGGTCGTCGGCCAGCCAGGACGGCCCCTTGCGCAGGGCGATGAGCCCGGCGGCGGCGAGGATCCCGACCTGGCGCATGCCGCCGCCGAACATCTTGCGCACCCGCCGCGCCTCGTCGACGAAGGCGCGGCTGCCACAGAGCAGCGACCCGACCGGCGCCCCCAGCCCCTTGGACAGGGCAAACATCACCGAGTCGAAGCCGGCGGCGAGGGCCGCGGGCGTGGTGCCGAGGGCCACGGCGGCGTTGAAGAGGCGCGCGCCGTCGAGGTGCACCGGCAGCCGGTGCCGCCGCGCCACCTCGAGGACCGCATCGGTGCGCGGGCGCTCCCAGAGGGTGCCGCCCGCCATGTTGTGGGTGTT
>DASPJI010000680.1:0-17129 GCA_035628695.1 Thermoanaerobaculia bacterium
TGAAGGTGGTCACCGAGGTCCAGGGGCTGCGGACCACCGCCTACAAGGTGCCGGAGAACTCGCTCGCCGGCCTCCCCCCGGGGGCGAAGATCCTCTGGCGCGTCGAGGCGGTCCTGAGCGACGGCAGCCGCGACGGCTCCCCCACCTTCACCACCACCCTGCAGTAACCCGCCCCCCGCGCCGCTCACGGCCGCGGGGGGATCTCCCCATCGGTCTCCCCAGCTCCTGCAACGCCGCTTGACGAAGCGGATGAAGAGGTCGTAAACCTCTGACTCCGTGGAATTTCCGGTCTTGGCCGCCGGTTTTCGACGGCGATCCAGAGGACGTAGAACAAAATTCGCCGGACCGGCGTATTGGGTGAGGGGATTGCCCCTCCTCCTTCGTTCTACTGGACAGGGGCGGCGAGGCCGACCCGAGGATGGATGAACCTGACCGTTGAAATGAGGAGCCAAACCATGAGCCAGCCAGAGACCAGCGAGCGCGCGATCTGGGCCAAGGGCCCCGACAAGGACCATAAGGAGAAGGCCAACCATGGCCACACCCGTTCGAAGGAGAAGGACGACACCGGCGACGATGGCCCCGGCCCCTCCTGCTGCGCTCCGACGGATCCGGACCCCGATCCGGATGAGGGTTAGATCCTCTTGGCGGGCGGCCGCTAGGCCGCCCGCCCCCAGCCGCTCGGGCCTCTCCTCCAGCAAGTGCAGTACACTTCGGGCTTGATGCGCCGCCTCGCGCTCCTCTCTCTCTCTTTCCTCCTGGCCCTCTCACTCGCCGCCTTGGGCCAGAGCACGGACTTTGCAGCCTGTGAAGCCCTTTTCACCCCCGCCGGAGACAGCGAGGAGGCTGCGAGGTGTATCTCCATGACTGGCCGGAGACTGGATCGGCGCGCAGAAGCGGCCCAGTTGATACAACGGCACCTGGCGAAGCGGCCGGGCGACCCTTGGCTGACCCTGGTCTTGGCCGGCCTCGATCGGAGCCGGTCCGAGGCGCTGTACCGGGTGGCCGCTCGGAGCTTCGCAGCCCGTAAGCACGCCCAAGGAGAGGTTCTGGCCCGTTCCAACCTACAGCGCATCTTCTTCGAGCAGGGGCGCCTCGAGGAGGCGGGTGAGCAGGTCGAGGTCGCGGAAAGGATCGCGCTGGCTTCTCGCGACCCCGAGGTCATCGCCCAGGCGCACATCTTGATGGCGCGGCACCTCACCGGGATCGACAAGGATCTTGAACGCGCCTATCTCTTGCTCCGTGACGCCGAGCACCAGGTGTTCTCCGCCGGAACCGACAACACAAAGCGCGCCTGGCTAAGGGCGATGGGGAACGTCAGCCAGGAGCTGGGACGCTTCCAGGAGGCCGAGGACGCCTTCCGGAGACTTGCCGAGCATGCCGCCAGCACGAACGACAAGTCGGCCGAGGGCAGCGCCCGCTACGGCCTCGCCATATCGTTCTTCGACAGCGTCGCCGAGCTGCCCAGCGAAAAGGACCGCAGGAACGCCCTGGAGCTCGCCCGGCAGACTCTGCAGCCGGCCCGCGAGGGAGAAGCCTTCGGCGCTCTATCGAAGGCTTACTGGATGATTGCCCTGCTGGCCGAAGGCGAGGAGGCCCGGCGAAGCGTCGAGGGCTGCCTCGACGCGGCCCCTACTCTGCGAGATCAGAGCTACTGCTTCAATGCCCTAGCCCGCCAGCTCACCGCGCGCGATCCGAAGGCTGCCCGGGAGGCGACGGACCGCGCGCTCGCTTTGGCGCAGCAGGCCGAAGACCCCTTCTCCATGGCGGCCGCGTTGCGTGAGCGCATGCGGGTAAGCTGGGAGGCCGTCTCCGTAGAGCGGGCGGTCGCCGATTCCTGGGCCGCGCTCGACAGCATCGAGGAGGTGCGCGACCTCCAGGCAGGCTCCGCCAGCCAGGCCGAGATGTTCTCGAGCTGGGCCGAGGATTACTACTGGTTCTGCGGCCGGCTGCTGGAGGCATTCGCGGAGGGCGGTGGGGCACGGGAGCTGGAGGGCGCCTTCGCCGTGGCCGAGCGCCTGAGGGCCCGCAGCCTGATCGACGCTCTGGAGGCCGCCAAGGCGGCTCCCGCGGCTTCCCCGACCGCCCAGGTGCTCCGCCGGCAGCGTTCCCAGGTGCTCGAGGCCATCTCCGCCGTCCAGCGGCGGCTCATGGATCCCGCCCTCCCGGCGGCTGAGCGGGCCGCGGCGGCCGAGCAGCTCGAGGACCTGGAGATGAAGGAGGCGAACCTCCGCAACGGCATCGCCCACGCCGATCCGGTCTACACCGCCCTGCGCAGGCCCGAGTTCGCCACCCTGGAGCAGGTGCGGCAGGCGCTCGCGCCGGACGAGGCCCTGCTCTCCTTCCAGATCGCCCCCTGGCAGGACCTGCGGGGGGACTTCGCCGGCGGCTCCTGGCTCCTGGTCTCGACGCGCGCCTCCACCCGCGCCTATCGCCTCCCGGGGCGCGGCGACCTGCGCCCGGCGGTGCGCCTGTTCGTCGGCACGTTCGAGCAGCGCGACGGCTCGGAGGTCGGACCCTCCGTCTATCTCTACAACGAGCTAGTTGGAAAGGCCTTGGCCGAGCTGCCCGGCGGCATCCGCCGGCTGGTGCTCATCCCGGACGACGCCCTGCACCAGCTCCCCTTCGGCGCGCTCCGGGCCTCGGCGGACGCGCCGCCTCTCGCCGCCCGTTATCAGATGTCGGTGGTGCCCTCGGCGACGCTGTGGCTCGGCTGGCGGCAGCGCCGTCCCGGGGCCGCGCCCAATCCTGCCCTGGCGCTGGCCGACCCTCCCCCGTTGTCAGGTGAAGAAGCGGGAGAGGAGGCGGAGGCCGCGCCGGCGGCCGAGCGCTCCGCGGTCTTCGCCTCGGCCATGCGCCTGGGGAGCCTCCCCTATGCCCGCCGGGAGAGCCGGGCCGTGGTGCGGGCCATGGGCGGCGGCAGCGTCCGGCGGCTGGGGAAGGACGCGTCCGAGACGTTCTTCAAGCGCGCCGACCTGGCGCGGTTCGGGCTCATCCACCTCGCGACCCACGCGGTGGTGGACGAGCAGAACCCCGAGCGCTCGGGCGTGCTCCTCGCCGCGGCCGGCGGCGACGACGGCCTCCTCCAGCTCCGGGAGATCGTCGACCTCCCCCTGGACGGCCGGATCGTGGTCCTCGCCTCGTGCCGTAGCGCCTCGGGAACGCTGCTCCGCGGCGAAGGGGTGATGGGTATGGCGCGCGCCTTCTTCCAGGCCGGCTCCCACGCCGTGGTGGCGAGCCTCTGGCCGCTACGCGACGACGAGGCCGCGCTGCTGTTCGACCGCGTCTACCACTACCTGGGCCGCGGCGACCGCCTGGCCGCGGCGCTCCAGGCGGCCCAGCGCGACCTCATCGCCGACGGCGTCCCCGCCGCCGCCTGGGCCGGCCTGGTGGTGCTGGGCGACGGCGACCTGGTGCCGCTGCCCGGAGGCCGCAAGCTCCCCTACTTGAGCCCCGCCGAGAAGGCCCTCGCCGCCGCGGTCCTCCTGGCGCTGCTCGGCGCCGGAGCCCTGGCCTGGTACCGCCGCCGGCGTACGCGACGCGGTGACGTCCATACCGTCCCGTCGCCGAGCGTCTAGAAGACGACGAGCCGGCGCAATCTCCCTCAAGCCGTTGCCAGCTCCGCCGCGCCGGCGAAGATGGCAACGCTCCGTCGCGGTCCGCAGCCCGCCGGCGCAGTCCGCGACGCCTCGTTGCAGTCTCCATCACGCCGTTGCAAGCTTCCGATCCGTCAGGGAAGAGCGCAACACCCTGTTGCACTCATCGCCGGGCCGTTGCAAGCTCCCGCCGCGCCGGCGCGGAGCGCAGCGTGCCATTGCAGCCTCCGCCAGGCCGTTGCAGCCTGCCAACGCGCGGGCGCTGTCTGCGACGAGCCGCCGTACACCGCGCCAAGCCGTTGCAAGCTTCCAATCTGCCGCCGGAGCTTGCAACGCGCCGTCGCCATCTTCGACAAGAGAAAAGCGCCTCCCCCTCTCCCGAGGAGGGGGGAGGCGAGGCGGAAGAGGGGCCAGGGGCGAGGCCTACGCGCCCTTCGCCAGCTTGCGGGTCCCCCCCACCGCGCGGCGCCGCTCCTTGCGGGCGGCGGTGGCGACCGTCGCGGTGACAGTGGTAGTGACCGCCGCGACGGCAGCGGCCGTGGGCACGGCCAGCGTCGTGCGCGACGCCTCGGCCCGCTTCTGGCCGACGATGCGGGCATAGACCGATAGCGCCTGCGCCACCACCTGGTCCATGTTGTAGTACTTGTACGTGGCGAGCCGCCCCACGAAGTGGACGTCCTGCGTGGACTCGGCCAGCGCCTGGTATTTCTTGTACAGCTCCTGGTTCTCCGGCCGCGGCACCGGATAGTAGGGGTCCCCCTCCGCCATCGGGTACTCGTAGACCAGGGTGCTCTTCTTGTGCTCCTGCCCCGTCAGGTGCTTGAACTCGGTCACTCGCGTGTAGAGGTGCTCGTTGGGATAGTTCACCACCGCCACCGGCTGCACCCACTCCTGGTTCACCGTCTCGAACTTGAAGTCGAGAGACCGGTACGGCAGCGGGCCGTAACGGAAATCGAAGAACTCGTCCACCGGGCCGGTGTAGACCAGCTTGTCGTAATCCACCTCCTCGACGATCTCGCGATAGTCACAATTGAGGAGGATCTTGATGTTCTCGTGATCGAGCATGTTCTCGAACATCCGCGTATAGCCATGGAGCGGCATGGCCTGGTAGGTGTCCGAGAAGTAGCGGTCGTCGCGGTTGGTGCGCACCGGCACGCGGGCGGTCACCATGGAGTCGAGCTGCGACGGGTCGAGCCCCCACTGCTTGCGGGTGTAGCCGCGGAAGAACTTCTCGTACAGCTCGCGGCCGACGCGGGAGACCACGACGTCCTCCGAGGTACGGACGTTCTCGCGCGGCTCGGCGACCGACTCGAAGAACTTCTCCACCTCCATGCTGTTGAGCTTCAGGCCGTAGAGCTGGTTGATGGTGTCGAGGTTGATCGGGATCGGCACGAGCTGGCCGTCGACGCTGGCGCGCACCCGGTGCTCGTAGGGGCGCCATTCGGTGAACTGCGAGAGGTACTCGAAGACCTCGCGCGAGTTGGTGTGGAAGATGTGAGGCCCGTACTGGTGGATCAGGACGCCGGCGCTGTCATGCCGGTCATAGGCATTGCCCCCGATGTGGGGGCGCCGGTCGACGAGCAGGACCCGCTTCCCGGCGCCGCGCGCCAGCCGTTCGGCCAGCACGCTCCCGGCGAAGCCCGCTCCCACGATTAAATAATCGAACATGGACCGCTCCTTTCAAGGAAGTCATCTCTTCAAGCAAGCATCGGACGCGGTTCGCCGCTCCGGACAAAAAAGAACATCGCAAAAAGCGTGCTAAGGAGCTCAGGCCACCCGCCGCCGCGCGGCGACCGCCGACTCGATCAGCTCGGACATGCGCTGCCAGGTGCTGTGCCAGGAGCTCCCGGCGAGGAAGCCGTCGACCTGCCGTAGCCACTCCTCGCGTGCCTCGCCGGCCCCCCTGCCCATATCCAGGGCGCGTTCGGCCGCCGCGACGAATCCGGGCACGTCCTCGGCGATCTCCACCAAGCCCATCTCGCCGTACGGGCGCACCACATCGCGGATGGGGGTCGAGACCACCGGCCGCCCCCCCGCCAGGTACTCCGGCGTCTTGGTCGGGCTGATGAAGCGCGTCGACTCGTTGCGGGCGAACGGCATCAGGGCCACGTCCCAGCCCGCCAGGTAGTCCGGCAGCTCCTCGTACTTCTTCATGCCCGGGTAGTGGAGATTGGCGCGGCGCGGCAGGCTCGCAGGGTCGATCTTGACCACCGGCCCCAGGATCACCAGGTGCCAGTCCGGCCGGGCGTCGGCGACGCCGGCCAGGATGTCGAGGTCGAGGCGCTCGTCGATGACGCCGAAGTAGCCCAGGCGGGGCCGGGGGATGCCGGCCTGGTCCGCGGGCTCGCTGCCGCGGAGCTGGCGGGCGCGGCCGAAGTGCTCGGCGTCGATGCTGCTGGGGAAGGCGTGGACGTCCGGGTGGCGGTCGCGCTTGGCCTCGTAGAGGCTCTGGCCGCCGGTGAAGACCAGGTCGGCGGACTCGAGGAGACGCGCCTCCCGCTCCAGCAGCTCGGGCGGAGCGCCGCGGAACAGGGAGAGCTCGTCCATACAGTCGTAGACCACGGCGCTCGGCGCCAAGCCGGCGGTGAAGGCCAGCGCCATCGGGGTGTAGTACCAGAGGATGTAGTCGGCGATGCCCTGCTCGGCGAACAGGCTGGGCAGGAGCTCGCGCTGCGCCGCCTCCGCCGCCTGGGCATCCAGGCCGTGGGGCAGGCGCGGCACGACGACGCGCACCCCTTCCGGCCGGTCGCTCACCTCCAGGCGGGGTGGGCCGTCATGCGGCATCGGCTCCTCGACAAAGAACACCCGCCGGTCGCGGGCGAAACGGCTCATCAGATGCTGCGGCCGCTGGTAGACGAAGTCCCAGCGCAGATGCGACAGGCAGACGAGGTCCGGCTTCCGGTCCCCTGCCTGATCAGAAAACGGCATGCTCGATCTCCTCCTCGGTCGTAGCCAGTTGAACCTCTGCAGTCCCCTCCTCGCGCCGGAACAGCTCCGTCTGCAGCTCCAGCTCCATCGCCAGGGACCCGTGCTCCTCCCGCTCCCCTTCATCGCCGCAGAAGCCCCAGAGCCCGGCGGGGCAGTGGCGGTCATCGTCCCAGCCCGGATAGTCGAGGATGGGATAGAGGCAGATGCCATGGACGGGGACCCCGGCACGGCGGGCCGCCCGCACCTCCTCGCTGACGTAGCGCAGCCACGGCGCCCGGTCCTCCCCCTCGGCGCCGGTCTCGGTGATCAGCATGGGCCGGCCGAAGCGCTCCCAGATCTCCTGCACGATCGCGCGGAAAGGCCGGTAGAGAGGCTCCCCGCGCTGGATCTTGCCGCCGTTCAGGACCCACTGGTTGCCGGGGTAGTAATTGACGCCCAGCACGTCCAGGTAGGGGGCGGCGCCGCCGAGTTGGGGCCAGATGCCGCCGCGCAGCATCTCCCAGCCCTGGAACTGGCACAGCCGCTGCTCCTCGGCCGCCGCCGCCTCCTCGGGGCGGCGCGGATCGGCCGCGATGTGGATGGCCGGATCGGCATGAACGATCCGGGCTCGGGGATCCACCTCCCACACGGCATCGATGGCGGCCAGGGTTGCCCGCACGAGTTGGACCTTGAGCTCGAAGCCCCGCCCGCGACAGAAGGGATTCAGATACTCCACGTCGCCGCCGGCCCAGGACAGGAACGAGATCTCGTTGACCGGCGCCCAGAGGGGCGGCTCACCCGTCTCTTCGCGGACGACCCGGGCCACCTCCCGGGCATAGGCCGCGAAGCGGTCGGCGAACCGGGCCCCGAAGACGTCCAGGTCGTCGGGCCAGCCGTAGTGGCAGAGGTCCCAGATCACTTGGATCCCCAGGTCCCGCGCCGTCCGCACCATGGGGAGCAGAGAGGAGAAGTCGTAGCGGCCGGGCGACGGCTCGATCAGGTGCCAGCGCACCCCCTCGCGGGCGGTGGTCATCCCCAGACGCCGCAGCCGTTCATAGTCGGCCGCGAGCCATCGGTCATGCCCAGTGGCCTCGATCAGGTCGAGGCGCCGGCCGTCACGTCGCCGGTGACAGGCACACTCGAATCCTCCGATCCAGAAACTCTTCGTCAGCATTCAATCCTTGGTCGATCCGGAGCGGGCTCACGCACGCACCGCTCCCGGCTGCAAGATGCGGACCATGGCCGGCCTCCTCCCCGCCGCCCCCCTCTCCTCCCCGTGGCGGTGCGGCTGCGAGAACACGAAAATGGATTTCCTGCCATGGGAGTGTCACTTTTTTTGCCCTTGAAGCAACTTTAAGGTGGGGGCCGATCTCGCCTTCCCCGCGGACAGAGAGGAAGAGATGACAGAGGAGGGGGTTCGATGAGCGCACACTACCATCCCGACCGGAGCGCGCTGGAGCGGTTCGCCCGAGGCAGGTCCTCCGCCGTGGAGGAGGCCCGCATCGAATCCCATTTGCGCACCGGCTGCGGCCTCTGCCAGGCCGAGGTGGACCGGCTGCTGCCGGCCGACCCAGAGGTCTCTACCGGACGCCCGGCCGGCGCGAAGGAGCGCGTGAAGATGGCGGCGGGGCTCGAGGAGTCGGGCTGGGAGCGCGTTCTCGGAGAGCTCGAGCGGCGGCTGGCCTCGGTGATCCAGGAGAGGGAGGCCGCGCCGCAACGGGTGGCGGAGATCCTCGGCCGTCCCACCGAGGCACGGCACGAGCTGATCGCGTCCGACCGGCGCTTCCACTCCCTCGCCGTCTGCGAGCTGCTCATCGACCAGAGCTTCGACGAGGGGTTCCAGGATCCGGCGCGGGCGCTGCAGACGGCGGAGCTCGCGGTGGCGGTGGCCACCCGGCTGGAGACGGGGCACTACGGCTGTTCCGTGGTCCACGACCTGCAGGCGCGGGCCTGGGCCTACCTGGGCAACGCCTGCCGGATCCGCGGCGACTTCGCCGAGGCGGAGCGGGCGCTGGCCAGGGCCGAGGCGCTCGCCGAGGCGGGCTCCGCCGACCCCCTGGAGGAGGCGCGCATCCTCGACCTCCGCGCCTCCCTCCTCGCCGACCAGGGTTGGCTGGAGGAGGCCTCGGACCTCCTCGACGTGGTCATCGACATCTGTGACGAGATCCGCGACCTGCACCGCAAGGGGCGAGCCCTGCTCAGCAAGGGGATCCTGCAGGGAGACGCCGGGGAGCCGGAACGGGCGGTGGAGCTGATCACCGCCGGGCTGTCCCTGATCCGCTGGGAGGAGGAGCCGCGCCTCGTGCTGGTCGCGCGGCACAACCTGATCGCGGCTCTCGTCGCCTGCGGCCGGTGCGAGCAGGCACGGCTGCAGCTCGAGCACCTCCGCCTCAGCGTTCGTGACGCCTCCAGCTCCTGGATGGAGCCCCACCTCCTCTGGATCGAGGGGCGCCTCGCCGCCCGGCAGGACCGGTTGGACGAGGCCGAGGCCCTGCTGCTGGAGGTTCAGCGCCTCCTCCTCGAGCAGGGACGGGACTACGACGCCACCCTGGTGATCCTCGACCTGGCGAAGGTCTACCTGCGGCAGGGCAAGCACCTCGACATCCGCCGGCTCGCCGACCACATGCTCCCGCTCCTGCTCAACCACGACGGCTGCCACCAGGCGATCACCGCCCTCGTGACCTTCCAGCAGGCGGCCGAGATGGACCGGCTCACTCCGCACCTGATCCAGGGGATCGCCTCCTACCTGCTGCGTGCCCGCAAGAACCCGAAGCTGCCTTTTCACGAGGCCGCCACGGCTTGAGCCCCGTACCGGCATTTCTTACCGGCACGAGTGTCAAAAGTTCCCACGCCACGCGGGCCTCCCTACCTTCGGGCGGCCGCGATATCCTCACGCGCCATGGCTACTCCCCTTCCCCTGGCTCCGGTAGTGCCGGCGGCCACGGCCCGCCGCCTCCTGATGGACGCCCAGGAGCTGCTGGCCGATCCCCGGCGGCGGGCGACGGCCGGCACCCTGTACGAGATCATCGAGCGGATGGGCTTCGTCCAGATCGACTCCATCAACGTGGTGGAGCGGGCCCATCACCTGACGCTGGCGGCGCGGCTCCAGGGCTACCGGCCGGCGCTCCTCGACCGCCTGCTGGAGCGCGAGCGGCGGCTGTTCGAGCACTGGACCCACGACGCCTCGGCCATCCCCAGCCTCTGGTACCCCTACTGGCGCCACCGCTTCGAGCGCTACCGGGAGAAGGTCCTCCACCACCCCTGGTGGCGGGAGCGGGTGGGGCCCGATCCCGAGTCCATGGCCGAGCAGGTCCGGCAGCGGATCGCCCGCGAGGGGCCGGTGATGACCCGCGACTTCGAGGACACCCGCGGCGAGGGGGCGGAGAAGACCTGGTGGGGGTGGAAGCCGGAGAAGGCGGTGCTCGAGTACCTCTGGCGCACCGGCGAGCTCGCCATCGCCGGCCGGGTCAATTTCCACAAGGTCTACGACCTGGCCGAGCGGGTCTTCCCCCACCTCCACACCGCCCCGCGGCCCACGGACGCGGAGCACCTCGACTGGGCCTGCCGCACCGCCCTGGAGCGGCTGGGCGTGGCCACGGCCGACGAGATCGCGGGCTTCTGGCGCGCCGTCTCCCTGGACGAGGCGCGGAGTTGGGGCCGGGAGGCCGCGGCGCGGGGGGAGATCGCCGCCGTGCAGGTGGAGGCGGTGGACGGCTCGAAGCCGCGGAGCGCCTGGGCGGTCCCCGACTGGGCGGAGCGCGCCGCCGCCGCGCCCGCCGCGCCGCCGCGGCTCCGGCTGCTCAGCCCCTTCGACCCCATCCTCCGGGACCGCAAGCGGACCCTCCGGCTGTTCGGCTTCGACTACCGCTTCGAGGCCTTCGTGCCCGCGCCCCAGCGCCGCTACGGCTACTACGTCCTGCCCATGCTCGAAGGAGAGAGGCTGGTCGGGCGGCTGGACCCCAAGCTCCGGCGCGACGAGGGGCTGCTGGAGATCAGGAAGGTCTGGTGGGAGCCGGGGGTGCGGCAGAGCCGGGGGCGGCTCGCCGCCCTGGAGGCGGCGGTCGCCCGCCTCGCCGGGCTGGTGGGGGCGGAGCGCTGGGAGATCGCGGGCTCTGACTAGCCGTCGCGGCTAGGTGTCGACGCGGCGGCGCTCCGCCGCCCGGTCGAGCGCCCGCTGCATCAGCAGGTCCTGGCTGGAGCGCGCGTCCTCGCCGGGTGCGGGCCGGCGCTGCACGTAGCTGCCGTCCGGGCGCATGTCCCAGGCCTTGACGTTGTCGGCGAGCTGCAGGTCCAGGATCGTCTTGATCTCCTCCTGAAGGCGCGGCTCCTCCACCGGCACGATCGCCTCCACCCGGGCGTCCAGGTTGCGCGACATCCAGTCGGCCGAGCCGATGAAGTGCTCGGGCGCGCCGGCGTTGGCGAAGTAGAAGATCCGGGTGTGCTCCAGGAAGCGGCCGACGATGCTGATGACGCGGAGGGTCTCGCTACGGCCCGGCAGGCCCGGCCGCAGCCGGCAGATGCCGCGCACGATCAGGTCGATCTCCACCCCGGCCGCCGACGCCTCGTAGAGCGCCTCGATGATCTGCCGGTCGTCCAGGGCGTTCATCTTGGCGATGATGCGGCCCCCCCGGCCGGCCTTCTGGTGCTCCACCTCGCGGGCGATGAGCTCGAGGAAGCGCGGGCGCATGTTGATCGGCGCGACCAGCAGCTTCTTGAAACGGGGCTGATAGACGTAGCCGGTCAGGAGATTGAAGAGCTGCGCCACGTCCTCGGTGATGTCCTCACGGCAGGTGAAGAGGCCGAGGTCGGTGTAGAGCTTGGCGGTCTCGGGGTTGTAGTTGCCGGTGGCGATGTGGCAGTAGCAGCGCAGGGTGGCGTCGCGCTCCTGGCGCACCACGAGGGCGATCTTGGCGTGGGTCTTCAACCCCACCAGGCCGTAGGCGACGTGCGCCCCCACCTTCTCCAGCGCCTCGGCCCACTCGATGTTGGCCGCCTCGTCGAAGCGCGCCTTGATCTCCACCGTGACGGCGATCTGCTTGCGCATCTCCGCCGCCCGGATCAGCGCCTGCATGTTGGGCGACTCCGCCGAAGTGCGGTAGAGGGTCTGCTTCATGGCGAAGACCGCCGGGTCGTCCGCCGCCGCCTCGATGAAGCGCTGGACGCTGGTGGCGAACGAGTCGTAGGGGTGGTGGACCAGGAAGTCACCGGCGGCGATGGTGGCGAAGATGTCCGTCGCCTCGTCCGGGGCCGGGGGGTGGAGGCGCGGGTGGGTCACCGGCGCCCAGGGCCGGTAGCGCAACGACGGCAGCGGCACGCTGCTGGCGAGCGTCATCAGATCGCGCAGCGCCAGCGGGCCCTCGGCCTCGAAGATCTCCTGCGGCACGACCTCGAGCTCCTCGGAGAGGAGGTCGAGCATCCACCCCGGCATGCCGGCGGCCACCTCCAGCCGCACCACGGTGGCGAAGCGCCTCTCCCGCAGCTCCTCCTGGATCGCCTCGAGCAGGTCGTCCGCCGTCTCTTCGTTCCTCTGCACGTCGGCGTTGCGGGTCACCCGGAAGGGGTAGGACTCGACGATTTCCATCCCGGGGAAGAGGCGATCGAGGTTGTGGGCGATGACCTCCTCCAGGGGGACGAAGCGCAGGGTCTTCGGGATCTGGATCCAGCGCGGCAGCAGGTGCGGCGCCTTGACCCGGGCGAAGCTCACCTCGTCCTCCCCCGGCGCCTTGACCGACACCGCCAGCGACAGGCTGAGGTTGGAGATGAACGGGAACGGGTGCGCCGGGTCCACCGCCAGCGGCGTGAGGATGGCGAAGATCTTGCGGTCGAACTCCTCCACCAGGTGGCGCCGCTCGCTGGCCTTGAGCTCGTCCCAGGTCAGGATCTCGAGGCCGTGCTGGCGCAGCGCCGGCAGCAGCTCCTCGTTGAGCAGGCGCCGCTCCAGCGCGAGCATGGGCCGCACCGCGGCGTTGATGGCCGCCAGCTGCTGGCGCGGCGAGCCGCCGTCCGGCGGCAGGTCCCGCACGTTGCTGGCGAGCTGCTGCTTGAGCCCGCCCACCCGCTTCATGAAGAACTCGTCGAGGTTCGAGTCGAAGATGGCGACGAACTTGAGCCGCTCGAGCAACGGGATGGAGGGGTCCTCCACCTCGTGCAGCACCCGCCGGTTGAACTCCAGCCAGGACAGCTCGCGGTTCAGAAACAGCGGCACCGCATCCTCCGCGGGCTCCGCCGGCCCCAGGGGCCGCTCGAACGGCAACGTCTTCAACTCGGACAAGATTCGACCTCCTCTCCCTCGGCCATTTTCCCACACCGGACCGCCAGCGTCTGTGACAGCAGCGTGACCGAAATTGCCCTGCCGGGCGGGCGGGCCTAGAATGCCCACGTGGCGACGGATGCGACGGCGGACCTGACAGCGCAGCCTCTGAAATTCCCCGGGGCCGATCCGAGCGGGCACGATGCCGGCGCCGCGCCCCCGGCCGGCGAGCGCCTGGCCGCCATCGACATCGGCTCCAACTCCATCCACATGATCGTCGTCGCCGCCGAGCCCAACGGCGGCTACCGCGTCCTCGGGCGCGAGCGGGAGATGGTCCGCCTGGGCAAGAGCGGCCTGAGCGAGGGCGCCCTCTCCGAGGCGGCGATGCGCGACGGCCTCGAGGCGCTGGTCAAGATGACCACCCTGGCGCGCCTCAAGGGGGCGGAGCGGGTGGTGGCCGTCGCTACCAGCGCCGTCCGCGAGTCCGCCAACGGCCAGGACTTCCTCGCCCGGGTCAAGGCGCAGACCGGCCTCGACGTCCAGCTCCTCACCGGCGTCGAGGAGGGGGGGCTCATCTACCGGGCGGTGCGCGAGGTGGTGGACCTGGGGCCCGGCAGCGCGGTCATCCTCGACATCGGCGGCGGCAGCACCGAGTGGATCACCAGCCGCGCCGGCGAGTTGGACCGCGTCGTCAGCCTGACCCTGGGGTCGCTGCGCTGCGCCGCCGAGCTCAAGGGGGACCCGCCCACCGCCGGCTCCATCGACAGGCTGCGCCGGCGCGTCCGCGAGCGCCTCGCCGAAGCCGTGCCCGGCATCCAGGTGGAGCGCCTGGTGGCCACCTCCGGCACCGCGGTCTGCTGCGCCGACCTGGTGGACCTCTTCGCCTCCCGCCCCTGGAAGGAGCAGTCCGGCGCCCTGCGCGAAGTGCGCGTCAAGGACTTGGCGGCGCTGGTCGAGCGCCTGCGCCTGCTCCGCCGCGCCGAGATCGCCAACCTGCCCCCGGTTGGCGGCCCGCGCTCGGACAGCCTCCTCGCCGGCGCCATCCTCCTTCAGGAGCAGGCCGCCCACGCCGGCGTCGAGCGGTTCCTGGTCTCCGACCGGGCGCTGCGGGAGGGGCTGGTCCTCGCCGCCCTCGGCCGGCCGATCCCGAGCGCCACCGAGCCCGAGGACCTGCGGCGCCGCCAGATCCTGCAGCTCGCCGAGCGCACCGAGAGCGTCCTGCGGCACAACCTGCAGAGCGCCCGCCTCGCCGTCCGCCTGTTCGACGTCACCGCCTCGCTCCACGGACTCGGCCAGCGGGAACGCGAATGGCTGGAGTACGCCGCCCTGCTCCACGACATCGGCTACTCCATCCACTACCGCAGCCATCACAAACACACCTTCTATCTCATCCACAACGCCAACCTGGACGCCTTCGACCAGCGCGAGATCGAGATCATCGCCCACGTCGCCCGCTTCCACCGCGGCGCCTCCCCCAAGCCCGAGCACCCGGACCTGGCCGACCTCAAGCCGTGGCAGCAGCGGACGATCCGCCAGCTCGTCGCGCTGATCCGCCTGGCCGACTCCCTGGACCGCACCCACGCTTCCCGGGTGGACGAGATCTATGCCGCTATTCGCGGGGGTCGCTCCGGCAAGTCCGGCCGCTCCTGCCGGGTGACCCTGGAGGTCCTCTCGCGCTACGACGTCGAGCTGGAGCTCGAGGCCGCCCGCCACCATGGCCGGCTGTTCGAGAAGGTGTTCGGCTGCAAGCTACGCCTTCGCCAGGGCCTCGAGGTGGCAGGGGGCTGACCGTCTCCTTTTTACACGGTTTGTAACAAGTTCCTTCACGGACCCGGGCGGGCAAGTGCTCGGTTCCAAGCCCTAAATGGCCGCGTCACAAAGAGTTAACAGACCTCTCACCTCGATTTCACCTGGCATTTTGTGGAAATCTTCCCACCTGCTCTCCCCGGCGCTTGCCCAAACGGGGAAGCCGGCCCGTAAACCTCCTAATATCAATGGGTTATCTGGTTTGCACAAACCTCTGTTCAATCCGTGGAAAGGCCCGAAAGAGCACGTCCGGAGGCCCCTTTCCGAGGGTTTTTCCGCAGGATTTTCCGCACGAGCTGTGGAAGACGCCGTGTTACGCTTCGAACACATGGCACACGAACGGATCCTGGTCATCGAGGACGAGCCGGACATCGCCGAGGTGTTGCAGTACAACCTCGAGAAAGAGGGTTTCCGGGTGGAGACGGCGCGGCGCGGCGACAGCGGGCTGGAGGCGGTGCGGTCGGACACGCCCGACCTCATCGTGCTGGACCTGATGCTGCCCGGCCTCGACGGGCTGGAGCTGGCGCGGGTGCTCAAGCGCGACTCCACCACCTCCCGCATCCCCATCGTGATGCTCACCGCCCGCGGCGAAGAGGTGGACCGCATCGTCGGCCTGGAGCTGGGGGCGGACGACTACATCAGCAAGCCGTTCAGCCCGCGCGAGGTGGTGCTGCGGGTCAAGGCGGTGCTGCGCCGCCGGCAGCCCGAGGAGGCTCCCGCCTCCGAGCGCCTGGAGCTGGGCGGCATCGAGCTCGACGTGGCGGCGCACCAGCTCCGGGTACGCGCCAAGGAGATCCCCCTGACCGCCACGGAGTTCCGGCTGCTGCGGCTGCTCATGGAGCGTTGCGGCCGGGTACAGACGCGCGGGCAGCTCCTGTCCGACGTCTGGGGGTACGCGGAGGACATCGACAGCCGCACCGTCGACACCCACATCCGCCGCCTGCGGCGCAAGCTGGGGCCGGAGGCCGACCGCATCGAGACGGTGATCGGCGTCGGCTACCGGTTGAGGCCCTGACCCCCTTGCGCCTGCTGGGCTTCCCCCGCAAGCTGCGGCTGGCGCCGTTCTGGCCGGCCCTGGCCGCGGTGCTGACCGCGAGCCTGCTGCTCTGGCAGCTCCTGCCGGGCCTCTTCGAGCGCGGCGCCTCGGCCCAGCTCCTCGACACGCTGCAGATCCTCACCCGCCTGGTGTCCCAGCGGCTCACGGCGAGCGGGGAGGACGTCGACGGTCCCGTGGCGGCCGATCTGGAGGCGTGGGTCCGGGACATCACCGCCGAGAGCGACCTGCGCATCACCCTCATCCGCGCCGACGGTCACGTCATCGCCGACAGCTCGCGCACGGTCGAGCAGGTGCCCGGCATGGAGAACCACGCCGGCCGGCCCGAGCTCCAGGAGGCGTTGCGCCGCGGACAGGGTGTGGCGGTACGGCGGAGCGAGACCACCGGCCTCACCTATGTCTATGCCGCGCGCACGCTGACCGTGCCCCGTGCCGGCGGCGCCCCAGGTGAGAGCGGGTTGCTGGTCCTGCGCCTCGCCCAGCCGCTGGCCCAGGTCGAAGCGCTGCGCGGCGGGCTCGCCGCGGCCATGGGACTCGCGGCGGCGGCGGCCGGCCTGGTGATCTTCGTCGTCTCCTGGTGGATCGGCCGCCGGCTCTTCGACCCGCTGGCCCGGCTCATCGTCGGCGCGGGTGACCTGGCCTCCGGCCGCAAGGAGCAGGTCGAGGTGCCGGACGAGGAGGAGCTGGCCCCCCTGGCGCGGGCGCTCAACCACCTCGCCGAGACCGCCGCGGCGCAGTTCGCGGCGGTGCGCCAGGAGCGCGACCACCTCATGGCCATCCTCGCCAGCATGTCTGAAGGGGTGCTGGTGGTGGACGGCGAGGGCCGGGCGCTGCTGGTCAATCCGGCCTTCCGGCGGCTGTTCGACCTCGCGGGCGAGGTCACCGGCCGGCCGGTCCTGGAGATCGTCCGCCTCCCCGAGCTGGCCCGGGTCGTCGCGGACACGCTACGGCTCGGCGAGGGGCAGGGGGGGCAGGTCGAGCTGGCCGCGCCGGAGAAGCGCACGCTCCTCCTGGCGAGCGCCGCCCTCTCCGGCGGCGGGCGCGGCGCGGTGGTGGTGGCCCGCGACACCACCGAGCTGACGCGCCTGGGGGACATGCGGCGCGACTTCGTCGCCAACGTCTCGCACGAGCTCAAGACGCCGCTCGCCGCCATCCGCGGCTACGCCGAGACGCTGCGCGACGGCGCCCTCGACGAGCCCCCCATCGCCCGCCGCTTCACTGAGCGCATCCTCTGGCAGTGCCGGCGCCTGCAGGCCCTGCTCGACGACCTGCTGACCCTGTCGCGCCTGGAGAGCGTCACCATTCCGCGCGAGCGGGAGCCGGTGGACCTCCACGCCGTGGTCCGCCGCATGGCCGAGCTGCTGTCGGCGGCGGCGCGGGAGAAGCAGGTGCGGATCGAGGTGGAAGAGAAGCCTGTGCCGCCGGTCCTCGGCGACGCCGACGGCATCGAGCGGATGCTCTCGAACCTGCTGGACAACGCCATCAAGTACAACCGTCCCGACGGCCGGGTGACGGTCCG
>DASPJI010000681.1:0-5716 GCA_035628695.1 Thermoanaerobaculia bacterium
CCAGAGCCGCTGCTGTCCGAATGATAGCGGCACCGCGCCGTCCCGCGGGGCCGGCAGCATCGGCGGCGCCTCGAGGCCCGAGCGCTCCGACTGCGCCGCGGCCACACGCGCCGCGAGCGCCGCCACGGTCGGCGCCTCGAAGAGGGCGCGCAGCGGCAGCTCGACTCCGCATGCCGCACGCAGGCGCGACATGAGCTGCGTCGCCAGCAGCGAGTGGCCGCCGAGCTGGAAGAAGTTGTCGTGGACGCCCACCGGCTCGACGCCGAGGACCTCCTGCCAGATCGCCACCACCTTGCCCTCGGCCTCCGTCGACGGCGGCACGTATGGGTTGAACAGGTTGGGCCGGGGATGGAACGTCTGCGCCGGCGCCGCCGCCATGGCCAGCATGGGATCGGCGGCGATTTCCGCGACCGCCGCCTCGGGCTCCGGCGCCAAAGCCGAGGTCATCGGAGCCACTTCCGGGGACTTCACGGCGGACAGCGGCCGCGGTGCCCCCGCGGTGGCGATCCAGTAGCTCTGGCGCTCGAACGGATAGGTGGGTAGCGGCACGCGCCGGCCGCCCACCCCCGGCAAGGAGGCCCAGTCCACCGGCTGGCCCGCCAGCCAGCTCCGCGAGGCCTCGTCCAGGGCCGCGACGTTCGTCACCGGCTCCGCGCCGGGCGAACGCAGAGCAGCGACGGCCTCGCCCAAACCGTTGGAGTCATTGCGGCAGGCGACGACGCGCCGGAGCTCCATCGGCCGGCGCCCCACCTGGAGGGTGTGGGCCACGTCGGCCAGGTCGAGCCCCGGGTGAGCGGCGAGATGGGCGGCGAGGTTGGCGCTCGCGGCGGCCAGGGCGCTCTCGCTCTTGGCCGACAGCGGCAGCAGGTGCCAGGCGCCCTCGGCCCGCTTTCTGGCCGGGAGCTGCGGCGCCTCCTGCAGGATCATGTGCACGTTGGTGCCGCCGAAGCCGAACGCGCTCAGGCCGGCGCGGCACGGCGCGGCCGGGGCCGGCTGCCAGGGGCGCAGCTCGGTGTTGATGAAGACCGGGCTGGCGGCGAAGTCGATCTCCGGGTTGGCCTCGTGGAAGTGGAGGCTCGGCGGGATCTCCCGGTGCTCCATGGCGAGCACCGTCTTGATCAGGCCGGAGATGCCGGCGGCCACGTCGAGATGGCCGATATTGGTCTTCACCGAGCCCATGGGGATGAAGCCCCGGCGGTCGGTCTCGTCGCGGAACGCCTTGGTCAGCGCCTGGATCTCGATCGGGTCGCCCAGCCGCGTGCCCGTGCCGTGCGCCTCGATGTAGGAGATGCTCTCCGCCTCCACACCCGCGGCGCCCAACGCCTCGGCGATGACCCCGGCCTGCCCCTCGACGCTCGGCGCCGTGTAGCCCGCCTTCAAGCCACCGTCGTTGTTGACCGCCGAGCCCAGGATCACGGCGCGCACCGTGTCGCCGTCGGCGATGGCGTCCTCCAGCCGCTTCAACACCACGAGCCCCGCGCCGCCGCCGAAGAGGATGCCCTGCGCCCTGGCGTCGAAGGCGCGGCAGCGGCCGTCGGGAGAAAAGACCGAGCCCTCCTTGCGCAGGTAGCCGCCGAGCAGGTTGACGTTCAGCGACACGCCCCCGGCCAGCGCCATGTCGCACTCCCCCGCCAGCAGGCTCTGACAGGCATTGTGGACCGCCACCAGCGACGTCGAGCAGGCGCTCTGCACCGTGTAGCTCGGCCCCTGGAGGTTGAGCTTGTACGAGACGCGCGTGGCCAGCGAGTCGCCGGTGTTGCCCACCAGGAGCTGCAGCGGGTCCATCACCGACCGCAAGCCGGCATCCGGCATGAGGTTGAAGAGCAGATAGGTGCTGAGCGTCTGGCCGGCGAACACGCCGACGACCCGGCCGGCGCCGCCGGGGTCGTAGCCGGCGTTCTCCAGCGCCTCCCAGGCCACCTCCAGCATCACCCGCTGCTGCGGGTCGAGGATCTCGGCCTCGCGGGCGTTGATGCCGAAAAAGTTGGCGTCGAACAGGTCGATGCCGTCCGGCTGTGCCGTGGCCCGGACATAGCCGGGATCGGCCAGCATGGCCGGGGACACGCCCATGGCGACGATCTCCTCGTCGCTCAGGGAGCGCACCGAGTCCACGCCGTTACGCAGGTTGTGCCAGAACTGCTCCAGGGTATGGGCACCGGGGAACCTCCCCGCCATGCCGACAATCGCGACCGCGTTCTCCAGGTCGTGCGTGCTCACGAGATACTCCTCCAGCTCCGGATCAGAAAAAAGCAAAGAAAAAAGATCAGCTCTTGCGCCGGCGCAGCTTCTCGCGCCGCAGAGCGCCACGGCTCTTGCGGTCCGCGTAGACAGGCTCGCCGTCCTCGCCCTCTTCCCCGGCGCCCGCCAGGAGCTGCGCCAGGGAAGCCACGGTCGGCCCCTCGAACAGGGTGACCGCCGAGACGTCGGCGGCCAGCTCCCGCTTGAGGCGCGAGACGACCTTGAGGCCGACCAGGGAGTTGCCCCCGAGGTCGAAGAAATTGTCGTGGATGCCCACCCGGTCGATGCCCAGGACCTCTTGCCAGATCTCGGCGATCCGGCGCTCGGTCTCATCGCGGGGCGCCACGTAGACGCTCCCCAGAGCCGGCCGGGCGTGTACCTCCCGGCTCTCCTCCCCACTCTCCTCCAAGGCCTGGAACGTTTTCCAGGCGTGACTCTCCTCAACCCGCGCCTGGAAATCGCTGCGCGACACGGCCACCTGCGGCAGCGAAGCGCGCAGGATGCGTTCCAGCGCCTCGATCCCCTGGGCCGGCGAGACACCCTGGCGCAGGCTCTCCTCGCGCCAGGCCCGCAGCTCGGCCGGGACCTCGGTCTCCACCGCCATGCCCACCTCCTGCCAGGCGTCCCAGTTGATGGAGACGGTGAACACCGGCCCGGCCATGGTGGCCTGGGCGAAGGCGTCCAGGAAGGCGTTGCCCGCGGCATAGTCCGCCTGCCCCGGCTGCGACAGGAGGGAGGTCACCGACGAGAACAGCACCAGGAACTGCGGCTGCACGTCGGTGAAGGTGTCCATCACCGCCATGGTGCCATCGATCTTCGGCCCCAGGACCGAGAGCGCGGCCCGGCGGTCGCGGGTATGGATCAGCCCGCCGCCGGGCAGGCCCGCGGCGTGGAAGATGCCGTCGATGCGGCCGAAGCGCGCCATCGCCCGGTCGCGGATGGCGCGCAGGTTCTGCGGATCGGCGGCGTCGCCGGTGACCACCATCACCTCGGCTCCCAGCGCCTTGAGCTCCAGCAGCTTCCGCAGCCGCCGGCCGACGCGGTCGTCCGGGGCGCAGCTCGCCAGGTAGCCCTCCCACTCGGGGCGGGGCGGCAGCGGCGTGCGGCCGGAGAGCATCAGCTTCGCCCGGTACTTGCGCGCCAGGTGCTCGGCCACGGTCAGGCCGATGCCGCCCATGCCGCCGGTAATCAGGTAGATCCCGCCCTCGCGCAGCCGCGGCGTGCCCGCCCCCTCGTCGAGCCGCACGGGTTGGAAGGCCTGCACCCAGCGGTGCGGGCCGCGCAGTCCCGCCACCGTGGCGGCGGGATCGCCGGGAGCGGTGAGGGCCTCGGCGAGGACACGCTCCACCAGATCGAGCTGCAGCTCCGGCTTGAGCGCCGCCGGGGCCGGGATATCGAGGCTGCGGCAGTAGAGGTTCGAGTACTCGCGCGGGATCGCCTTGCACGCGCCGGTGAGCACCGCCCGCTCCATCGAGGGCGGCTCCTCGCCGGTGATGTTCTGCGCGCCGCTGGTCAGCGCCAGGAACACGGTGAGATCGCCCTGCTCCGGCTCGCCCAGCGGCCGTCCCAGCCCCCGCGCCACCGACAGCAGCCCGTGCAGGCAGAGGTCCATGGAGCGCGGGTTGGGGCCGTTCGAGTCCAGGGCCCAGAGATAGACGATGCGGCTCGGCATCCACCCCTGCTCGCGCAGGTTGGCGAAGAAGCGGGTCGTCTCCTCGTCGTTGCCGGGGTCCACCTGGAGATGAACGCCGGTGGGGTCCTCCGTGCCGGCGCCCGCGCGGACGGCGATGACGTCGGCGCCGGCCCTCCCCAGCCGCTGGAGCAGGCGCTCGCCGAAACCCTGGTTGTCGAGGAGCACCAGCCAGCGCTCGCCGCGGGCGAAGCCGAGCTCCCGCACCTTGTCACGGGCGAACAGCGCCTGGCTCTG
This sequence comes from Thermoanaerobaculia bacterium, assembly GCA_035628695.1. Taxonomy (GTDB): domain Bacteria; phylum Acidobacteriota; class Thermoanaerobaculia; order Multivoradales; family UBA5704; genus DASPJI01. The sequence goes on from DASPJI010000681.1 coordinate 4,166, forward strand.
CTTCCAGAACGGCACGTAGAACCAGTCGGCCAGGTCGGCCGAGCTCCGCGCCGTCTTCTCGAACGACGGCTTCTTGGGATCGACCCAGAAGCGCTTGCGCTCGAAGGGATACGTCGGCAGCGGCACGCGCCGCCGCCGCTGGCCGGCCCAGAAGGCATCCCCGTCCACCTCCACGCCCGCCAGCCAGAGCCGCCCCACCGCCGCCAGCAGGACCTCCAGGTCGTCCTTCGGCTCCTTGGGGTGGCGCATGGACACCGCCACCGCCTGCTCCGGCCGGCGCGCCGGGTGCTGCCGCGCCGCCGTGGCCAGCGCGTTGCCCGGCCCCACCTCCAGGAGCACGCGGTCGGGATCGGCGAGCAGCTCGCCCACGCCGGCGGCGAAGCGCACCGTGCCGCGGAGCTGGCGCACCCAGTAGCCGGGATCGGTCGCCTCGGCCGCCGTGATCCAGGTGCCGGTGACGTTCGACAGGTAGGGCAGCCGCGGCGCGCGCAGCGTCACCTTCCGCACCGCCGCCTCGAAGGCCGGCAGGATGGGGTCCATCATCGCCGAGTGGAAGGCGTGGGAGGTGTGGAGGCGCCGCGCCTCGATGCCCCGCCCCTCCAGCTCCCGCTCCAGCGCCGCGATGGCTTCATCGGTGCCGGAGAGCACGCAGACCTCCGGGCGGTTGACCGCCGCGAGCCAGATCTCCATGGAGAGCAACGGCGCCACGTCGGGCTCGGGCAGCGGCACGGCCAGCATCGAGCCCGCCGGCATGCTCTGCATCAGGCGGCCGCGCTCGGCAACCAGGGCCAGGGCGTCCTCCAGCGGCAGCACGCCGGCCAGGCAGGCCGCCACGTACTCGCCGATGCTGTGGCCGAGCATCGCCTGGGGCCGCACGCCCCAGCTCATCCAGAGCCTGGCGAGGGCGTGCTCGACCACGAACAGGGCCGGCTGGGTGAGCGCCGTCTGGCGCAGCCGCGCCGCCGCTTCCTCTTCATCCTCGGCCAGGATCACTTCCCGGAGATCGAGGCCAAGGTGCGGCCGGAGCAGCTCGGCGCAGCGGTCCACCTCTTCCCGGAAGACCGGTTCGGACTCGTAGAGGCCGCGCCCCATGCCCGCGTACTGCGATCCCTGGCCGCTGAACAGGAAGGCGACCGGCCGCGCTCCGGCCTCGCGGAAGCCGTCAGTCACCCGCTCGGGGTCGCGCGACTCGAGGGCGTCCACCGCCTCCTCCAGGTCCGCACAGACCACGGCGCGGCGATGGGCCATCACCTTACGGCCGGTGTGCAGCGTATAGGCAGCGTCCGCCAGCGGCAGGCCGGGGTGTTGTTTCAGATGCTCCGCCAGGTCGCGGGTCAACGCGTCCAGGGCTGTGGCGGTGCGGGCGGAGAGCAGCAGGAGCTGCGCCGGCCGCGACGGCCCCGAGGGCTCGAGCGCCGGCGCCTCCTCCAGCACCATGTGGGTGTTGGTGCCGCCCATGCCGAGGGAGCTGACGCCGGCGCGGCGGGGGATCCCCTCGGTCTGCCACTCGCGCAGCCGGTCGTTGACGAAGAACGGGCTGCTGGCGAAGTC